>JAPPBZ010000054.1 GCA_026702635.1 Bacteroidota bacterium | reverse complement strand
TCCTTTGTACCACTTCACGTGATCCATTGCCGGCTCAATGACATCTTGATTAATTGCAATCCGGAACTGTGGAGTGTCAAATCCCATCATCCGCAACTTCGTCTCGTCCCCGGGCATAAAGGTTTCTCCCTGGAACGTCAACGGCTTTTTCAAACGGAATAAATGCTTAACCATGATCATACGGCGTCTGTAATGTCTACTCGAAATGTGAGCAAATGTGCCCGATTGCTCTCGTTTGGATCATTCGTAATGTTCCCCCCAAACTCCTCATTTTCAAAATTCACAATGCTCCGCTGATCCAAGTATACTTCTTCGTCTCCGGTCACGCGAATGCTCATCAACACGTCCCCGAAGGTCATATCTTCATCCTGCGTATTCGGATCGGGAAAGAAGATGCGCTGGATTCCCTGATTCCTAAGATACAACATTAACCCTTGACGATTGTGGCTTTGCTCGTCGGTCATGTCTTCGAACAGGTCCGTGCTCATCCGTTCTTTGTATTGCAGAAACAGCGCCATGGAGAATTCGTGCATCCCGCCACGCCATTGACCATCGACGGTTTCCTTCGTCGGAATGGTCGGCCCCGAAAACAGAATCTCGCAGTACCAGACCGGATCACCCATTACCTCGACCCGCAGGTCCCGGCTCTGGAACCAGTTGAAGCGCCAGTCCATCACTTCTTTTTCAATATGGAGGACCGGCGTCTTTGGAGACCATACGCGAGCCACATCTGCCTGATACGTCATCAGGCACGTGCGAACCTGTTCACAGAGCCAATCCTTCTTGTATCGTACGGGAACGCCCATCTAAACTCTGACCTTGCGGCCACCCATTAAGTAATACATCAAGTACGCGTACATCATGTAATCCAGAGTCGTTCTCTGATTTACGCCGGGAATCCGCGACGCACGCGGATTCAGCAATATGCCCGCACGGCGACGCCACGTGCGCTTGACTCCCGGATAGAAATAGGGCCGAGGCCGGATCCGTCTTTTGGTGTCTGGATCGGTGCCTCCGAATTCCTGAATATGCGCGTACGGTGTCTTGGTCCCAAATGTCAGGGTGCCTCTGACTCGACTAACCCCGGGAGTCACAGCCACATTGTACAGCGATTCTTCAACACCACTGGCTTTCCTGGGATACCGACGGCCGGACAGACGCACAGTGGGCGCGGCAACCGTCACGCCAAAACGCTGCCATGAATACGGCCCGACCAAGCTTTGCCATAGCCGAGCAGTCACAATCCGCAGCGGTCCGTGGTCGTCCTTTGATCGCCACTCGTCTTCATCCGGCGCATCACGCAGATCTCGCAATTGTGAACCCAGTGTCGCGACATGAAAATCAATCAACCCCTCCAAGACCGCATCTTGGAGGCTGTTGACAAATCGTCCATAGCGCCGGGCTCCTTCCTTGAGACTGATCACTTCCGGCATCAGAATACCCTCCGATAATCTACCAAATCCCGCAGGCGGTCATTCACAAACATTTTGTCCGGCGCGGAGATTCGGACCTCTTGCTGACCAATACCGGAGATTTGTTGGTTGGTGCCCAATTGACCTTTGCTCGCCAATATCAGCCGGTTCAGTGTAATTTCCGTCAATGCACTTCGGATCTCGTCGGGTAAAACTGGCGGCAGCTCCGTCAGATCCGACAGACCATCAATTGCTTGCAATGCAGTTAAATCCTGGTCTACTCGACGGTAGCCGGTAAAACCAGTCACACGGACCCACCGGAATGACACCGGCCCCCGAATCAAACGCTCCTGCCGGTCCGTCACGTCATGAAGCGAATAGTCCGAACTCACGTCATTGCCCTCGCCGTCTGTGACGGTCAGGATCTGGACCATCGGGAAATGCGTCAAGAATCCTTCTGCATAATTGAACGTGTGGACGTGCTTCCAGCGGGTGATCGGCAGAATTTGGGTGGTCTTCCGAACGGCGAGCTCTCGATTGAGAAAGCGTTCCGTGACACCGGTCATATCGGAGATGGCCCGATTAAACGCGGACGTATTCCGCTCGGACGTGGCCGGGATTTTACCTAGACTGTCCTGAACAAGCTCTTCGGTTAAAAGCAAGGGGAAGGCACCCATACCTCATCGCTTATAGCCCAAAGAATAGGACCGTCGCTTTGGCACCTGTGGCGCCCCTGAGAAGTTGCAATCGATTGGGTCCATCCGAGACCGGCACTTTTGCGTGGCTGTTTGCTGCAATGGAAAATCCTCGTTGGGTACCCGTCGGCGTTACGGCACCGGTCGTGTACTTCACAGCAGCATCCAGAGCCCCGATCCATGCCCAATTCGCATTTTTCGGCACATCCACAACATGCACGTCCGCCGTCAGTTCCACGTATGTGCCACCAATTGGGCGGAACACGTTCTGCTCATAGACATCTCCACCCTTATGCAGTCCCTCAAACTCCTGGATCTGAATATTGGTGGCAGAGGAACTGGCTCGACGTACTTTCAGATAGGCCGTGCGTTGTGCTTCCCGATTTGCAAACGTATTGGTTTCACCGGCAGGCAGTGCTCCTTGGGAGTATGCAAACCGGAGCGGGATATTGACCACTGTATTTGCCGCCACCAAAATCCCACGATCCGCGGTTGGATCTGATCCGTCTGTCGTAAACAGAAAAGCCTGATCCGCGATCAGTTTTACGTGAGTCGTTCGCTTTTTCGAACCGAAATACAAAATGGTCGCCGTGGTGGCACCTCCGGTCTCGAACAATTTGATGGTATCACCCGATTCCACTTCGAGAGTAACATCTGTATTGGCGGCTAGATCGGTCCCCTCCGTGTTGGATGGGTCCGTCCCATCTGTGGTGTAATGAATCGCTCCGGCGGCACGCAGCTTTGCACGCGTAAATCCAGCAGGAACTGTATCACTCTCCAGCGTATCGGCCGCCAGAGTCAGTGCCGCGGATTCGGCCGGTAATTCAATCACATTATTATTGCCCAGGGCAATATGTTGATGGTCCCGTTTGATTCGAACGGGTGTCGGAGTAACGTCAGCGCCAAAGAATTCCACATAGACATTCCCGGCACCACCGGTCTCAAAAAGGTTCAGGTTCACATCATCGGCCACGTCAATATCATGCGTCCCGGCCGCCAGTGGAAATCCAATCGTAGCGCTTGCCACTGTGCTGCCCAATGTATATCGGAGGGCGATGTCAGTTACCAGGCGTGCAATACGGGCACGGCCGGGAACAGCAATCACTACGTTGGTATCGGCTGCCACAGATTCATGCAGCCCTGTCCCAATCGGTCGCAGGAAACTCATCTGAGATCAGTTTAATAATCGGTGGCTGGCACAAACGCACTAATCGTCTTATGCCGGTGACGAGGATCCAGGCTCTTGATCTTCAATTTCAAGAGCTCATCCGCAATATACTTCTCAACGCGAATTTCCTGACCCTTCGTAATGCGCTTGGCGCCTGGGTGTCGATCCCATTCCTGCAAGATCGCAGGAGAGATATTACAACCCGCCTTGATTAGTTTGGAGATGGGGATATTTCCCCGTGCTTCCAGAGTCACGGGCGTCATGTCCCGCTTATCGGTTTTGGTCTGTGTTTCGGCCATGATTCAGAAATTTAGAGTTTAGGCGGCGATTGCTGATGAGAACGTGCCACGGATCGTTGATCCAGGGCGGAACATCACAAATCCGTACCGTCCATAGACGCGGAAGGTAACTTCCAGTTCGCGAACATTGGTATTGTCTTCAAAGAACATACCGCTCTCCCATCCTTTGCGGACACAGAGCATACATTCATTGGCCGGAAGTGTGAAGAACGAGTCCTTGTTGACAAAGGTCGATTTCGCGACTGGCATTCCCATCGGGCTCAGCATTGATGGATTGTTGATGTTCGGCACAAACATGTACCGGCCATCATTATCCTTGGTCAAGAGCATACGGTGGTAATCCGTCGGGTGCATGAAGTGAACCGTCGGGTCGATATGCGTCAGACTGGCTTGGAGCCATGAGGCGCTCAAAACGTCTACCAGGTGCGTTCCGCTCACATCTACTTCCTCGATCGTATCCGTATCGAATTCGGTTGCGGCAATGTTCAGTGCCGAAGTACTGAACTGTTTACTGGTGTCAGATGCTCCCCGGGCATTCTCTCCGTAGAGAACACTGATGGACAGCTGCCGGTTTGCCTCATACTCCAGCTGATTCCCTACATAGGTCTGCATATAGCTGACATCCTGTAGGATCTGAATGGATGAGTACGCCAGGCCGAGGAATGTCCTCATTTCCTCTTCCTTGCTCTCGAACTGGAATTCGACCTCGGTCCCCGTGGTCCCTTGGCCGGTTCCGGTAAAGTCCATCGACTGAATGCTCACGCCATCACTGCCTTCCCGTCGGGAAAGCTTCTCTTGGCGCCAGATCAGTTTCGTGTACTTTGTATTGACAATCCGGAATTCATCCAGAAGCGTCCGCTTTTCCTGGGCGGGCTCCAAAATCTGTTCCATGTACTCGGGTGTCAGGGTGGCCCCTGCACTACCCGACGCATCCGAACTCAACGCGGTCAAGAGTGCTTTGTGTCGCCGGGGGAACATGATCGCACGAAGATCGCCTTTGTGGGGGATCTTGTTTCCGTATACATTCACGGCCGCTTTGACCTCATCTTCGGAGGCATTGCGAATCTTATTATAGATCGCCTGCTCATCCTGTTCCGCACGAAACATGTGCTTGTACGCGTGCTCATACGGGTTGGCAGGTTGCTGGCTCGGAGTCCACTTGACTTCGTACGCCCGGCGCTCCTGTGCTTCCTTCTCCATGTCCTCGACGCGCTTGGCGAGCGCGTTCATGTTCGTCTCTCCTTTCGCCACGTTCGCCGCCATATCCTTTGCCATTTTCTGAAACTGTTCCTTCTTATCGCCTGCACTTTTTCCTTGCGCCTCGAGTTTCTGAATTCGTTTGAGCAAATCTCTTTGCCCTGCGATCAGCATTTCACCGGTCTCCTTGACGTCCTTTGCGAGGGATTGATTTTCTTTAGCCATCAGTTCGTTTGGTTATTTGAAAGCGTCCTGTATTCGGTACAGTTCCTGTTTAATTCTCAATTCCTCGCTAATTGAGAGTGTCTGACATACAGTGGTTGGACGGGCACCTCCTTTGTTAGGTTCCCGATTTGGCACATCGACCAGGATTTTGTCCCAATCCAGGTCAAATTCGTCGGGCAAAGACGCACTTTTCAGGAAGGTTTTCACTGACTTGAACTGTGCGTCTGCCGCGGTCCGGCTCTCGGCCGGAGTGGGAGTCAAGCTGAATTCAACGATCGGCCAGTCGGTGATCTCCCCTTTATTGGTCATCTTGACGACATGGGGCGCACTGCCACTGGACCAGCCCAAAAGTCCTTTCGCAGCCTGTTTTGCCACAAACTCCTCATATTCGTTACGCATATTCAGCACAAGCGTCGCCGCCATGTGCTGTTCTTCTTCGTTGAGCGTCGTTTTCACGGGGTGCTCAAAGCGGTGGTCCGACAGGTTGCGGAACCAGGTGAACAGACTTTTCGGAACAATGTACTCGGCGCCGCCATTGCCACACATGGTGTGGTACAACAGTGGGTAGCCGTGATTGAACATTGCCATTACGCCGTCGCCCTTGTTGTGCCCCAGAAACGTCCGGTTCGTAAAATACTCACCGTGCAAGTCCCGGATCGGCTCGTCACCGTCATCGTCCTTGCTGAAGACCAGTCCGGGTCCGGACACGACCAGCTCATCCGAATCCAGATCGCCTTCGATTATTTTCACGGCCCCGCCAAAGATCGTTCTCAATTGTTCAGTCTCGTTCATTTGGATTTTCAGCTTCGTTATTGCGCGGGTGTTCACTCCGACTGTCATCTCTCTCACTATCTCGCGTGCCTTGTGTTCCCAATTTCTCAAATTCCTCCTGATCCGTGCGTTGAGACATGCCCATTTGCTCTCTCGCTTCGTTCGGTGTCATCCATGGTTTGCCGGTAGCGCGGTGGATGCGAGTGGTTTTCTTGTCGAGATTTTCCTGCAAGGCATCGATCTGGTTCTTGTCATACTCCAGAAAGTACTGATCCCCAAAGCGCGGTGCCAAGTTCAGGTTGATCTCCTCCACAAAATCGTCGAGGATCGGGAGCAAGCAGTTCCTCCACAAGATCCCCTCGGCCTGTTTGAGCGCGCTTCCGCCCCCCAGTCCCTGACTGTCCACATCCCCGACCAGAATGGATGGCACTTTGAATCCGCTACTGATCTTGCGGGTATTGGCCTTGTCATTTTCCTGGAAGTCCGCATCGCGCGGAGTGACATTTGCTGCAATGTATTCGAAGGCGCCGGACAAAAGCAGCGGCAAATTCTCGAACTGCCGACGACGAAACATCTCGTCCAGGTACTTTTCGACGGATTCCAGCACTTCGGGCGGCAGCTCTTTTCCGGGCTTGAGCCCTTTTGGACTCAGGATCGCCTGTTGCCGCCCCCCGCTTTTGCTCAGGTTCAGGTTCCACTGCGCGGCCATGGCGGCTTGCATTAACGACATTCGAGCTCCCTGAGCCAGTGGCAACCCCCGCTCTTCGTTGCCGCAGTGATACCGCTTCCAGTGCAGGACCTGGTTTGTGCTCAAAAACACCGGAGTCTCATGACCACCGCGCTCAACATCAAACCGGTACCCCGTGACACGATTCGCTTCGTCCCGAATAAATTTCTTGAACCAGCGCGGGTGCAGGATCGTGAACGTGAGGGGCGATCGCCGGCCACCGTCATCATTCAACGGGCGGTTGCCAAGCTGGATGAACACCTCCCCGCCAAAGTGCAAATGATGAACAATCGGCTCCCAGAGGCTCAACTTCGTTCGCTTGGTTTCGCCAGCATCATACAGTCCCGGATCCTGAAACAGGCGCAGAAGCGCATGATCCGGTGCCACGATCTTCTCTCCACCGGCCGTTGTGCGCACCATCTCCCATTTGATCGAGCTGATATTCTGCGCAATAATGTCCAGACAGGTTTTCGCCGTCGAATTGCCAATCACCAGACTCGCCATTTCCTGATACGAGCCCCCTTCATTTTTGAGCGTGTCGGTCAGGCGCCGGACAAAGTCACTCTGGAATTCGTAGATCCCGTCCCAACCGCCCCCGCCACTGGTATGCTGAATCAGATCCGCCACGTACGAGCCGAAGTCCCGTAGCGTGAATCCTTTTGCCATCGCCTCTTGGTTCGCGCGGCGTTGGAGATCGGTCGTGTATTCCTCCACCTCTGGCGGGGCATCGGCCTTTCGATTTACAAACAACCAAGGAGGTAAAAATTGCATCAGGCCCTCATGTATGAGGCACGCTGAACACTGGTATTCGACTCCATCATCCGGGCCATCTGCATCAGTGCAAACGCGTCACTGTGGTCATCCAACTGCCCTTTCGGAGCCAACAGTGTCGCACGTTCAATGCTCATCACTTCATCCGCAACTGTAGTGGAATGAACCAGTACCGGCAGTCTCGACTCGTCCACCTCAATCCCTTTCGCCTTCGCAACATCCTCCCGGCGCTCAATCTCCAGCGTTGTCTGTCGAAAGACCTCCGCGAGGTTGTTGTACAACTGGTGCTTGGATTTTTTGTTTGAATTGTACCCGGGGAATTCGTCCGGTCCTTCCAGAATCACCGCATCCAGGTCCTCCAGCTTCAACAGCACGGTATGGCCGTGATTATTGCGCTCCACCAAGATCCCGGCATTATTATAGAATACGCTGAGTGCATAGGTGTCGCGTGCCTGATCCCGTGGCGTGATTGTGCCACTGAGCACGGCCACCTCCCGACCGGTGTCTTCTTCTCCCACGATCGTCACGCTGTTGTTGCTGGTGGGCAACCCTTCCGCACAGTCACTTCCAATCACATAGCGTTTGCCCGGCTCCGGCAGTGCGTAGATCTTCAGGCATTCGTAGCTGATCAAATTCGGCACATGGAACTCGGCGCCTGGAAGCGGGTCCATATCCTGATGCGTCTTGATCACCCATCCCCGCAGAATGCGTTTGTTGGCGGTTCCCGGGGCCAATGCCTCGACGTCTGAGCTCGGATAATTTGTGAACAGATCGTCCAGGTGCTTCTTTTTGCGCAGCTGCTGGTCTTTTTCGGCTTCGTACCACTGGGTGCCTTCCTTGAGATTCGCATACCAGCGCACTTTCCATGACAGGAATGTACTGGTCCAATCTTCCCATCGGGTCTTGCCCATAAAGCGATTTTCCTTGCCGAGCCGGTAGATCTTCTTGAATTCACTTTGAGCCAAAGCCTTGTTTGCGCGGCTGATCAGGCACAGGATTGAATTCGGCACGCTGTTGAGCGCCGGCTCCAGACGTTGCAACAGTGTTTCCAGATCGGGCACCAGGTCCGCCTCGTCGACAACCCCAAAGTTGAACTGATAGCTGTCTCCACTCGTGGTACTCAGGGCCCGAACCTCGGTATTATCCGTGAATGTCCAGAGACTTTCCTTGTTTTTATCCACCTCCAGATGCGCCGTCATCCACTTCGGTAGCGCATCAAACATCCCCCGCAGGCGATTCAAGAGGTCCTGCGCCTCGGCTTCCCGGAGTGAATACAGCGCAATACTCACGCCCCCGACACACACAATCATCCACAGTGCGATCGCCAGACATAACCAGGTGATCCCGAGCTGGCGGCCTTTCAGCACACAGATCCGCCCGTGAGTCAGGATTTGTGCCAATAGATCCCACTGGTCCGGCCAAAGCTTGAATCCAATCCAACTCTTGAGACCGCGGTCATAAATGTTTGAGTACTCGTCAATGAAGTATCCGCACGGATTCACATTCCGATGCGGTTTGATCCGTTCAAGATCATCCGGCAAACATTTTGCAATCTCTTCCTGAATGTCTACGTCGTCCCACATTAGTTCGATTTGGCGGTTTCGTTAATTGCGCGACGCAGGTCTTCGACGGCTTCCTCCGCCGAAAAGCCGGCTCCACAGATCATCATATCATCGCAGTGCTCAAAAATGGTCGCCACATAGGTCGGCACGTAGGAGATGGTCGAGTCCGGATGATTCTGTTGCATGTCACTGAGCCACACCTGGCGGCTCTTTGCACTCACCGGGAAGATACGACCGCGAATGCGAAAATCATAAAAATCCAAATAAAATTCCGGGGACACCATCAATCCAGTTCCTCATGCAGGCTGTACAGGACCTCATTCAGCTTTCGGAGCGTCTCCGGCTCTGGCGAATCTCCTGCTTTGGTCACATCCACTAACTCACACCACACCTCGTGCAACACCTCATACATTTGCTGTTTATCCATCACCTTGCCCGTCTATTCGATAGAGCTTGTCCATAAACGCTGCCACTTCCTCACGGCGCTTCTTTGTCACGCGCTTGCGACGATGGCGGTATTTCTGCTTGTTCCGATGCTGGTGATACAGCTCTTCCGCGCGGTAATCCGTGTCGCGGTCATACAGTCCGGGATCCTTACTCTTCATTGTCAACGTCCCCCAACGTCCCCGGCCGGCGACGGCGCTTGGCGATCTCTTTGTCCCGTGCTTCGCGGACCGACTGCATGTCGTCCACTTTCTTCTTCTCGCGGCTGCCTCCACTCAGAGAGCCGATCGGCTCTACATCTGGCTTGAGCTGTTCCAGAACCACCTTGCTCTTGCGTTCCCACTCGCGCGGATTGCGGCGGGCAAGAAATTCCAGTGCGACCTTTACCTGCAATGCACTCACCGTGTCATTGCCACAGAGCGCCTCATGGACCACGATTGTCGGCTTGAGCTCCGCCCCTGCCAACGCATTCGAGCACTGGCGGTACAGATAATAATATCCCTGTTGCTCGTCGGAGAGCTCTACGCCACTCTCTTCATATACATGCTCCGCCAGGCGTTCGCCGATCTTGAACCAGCGGCGATAGAGTTTCCAGGGCAGGCTTACGAGCCGGCACGCATTCATCTCTCCGCTGCCAAGCAGGATGCCCTGGACTAGTCCCTCCACCAGCGCTTCATCGAACTGCCACCCGTTCTTTCCCCCAATCTGGCGGTAATCCTTTCGATAGAAATCGATCTCCTGGACCTTTTTCCAGTCGTCGCTAACAATCCCAAAATCGGACGGGGAGGCCATGCCAAAATGATCAGTTACCCCTTAATGTACTGATCACCGGCAAAAAAGTTTTGATCCACCGTCTCCAGGGATTTTGATTGGGCTCGGCGCAAGCGCGCACGTTCACGCTCGATTGGGCGCTGACAACGCCGACAGGCAGCGCTGACACCCAGTTTTCGGGATGCATTGAGGTAAAAGTAGGACTTGGGAAGTCGCCGTTTGCACAGATGGCAAGGTGCCAGTCCGTCCGTCTTGTTCTGCGGTGTGTTCTGACGGGCGTTCGGATTGTCTTTCAAAGTCCTCTTTCGCCGCTGAATCCGTCTACAGGCCTTGCAGTCCCATCGTAAGCCCTTCCCGTTCTTTCTGGTACGGTCCGGATGGAATTGGTCCGCCGGGAGTATTTTTCTGCACCGGCCACAACGTTTGACTCTCAAGGGCATTCGATGGTCAAACTCTCTGCTATTCGCTCTCGAAACGCCGCATACCGCGCCCGCAATTTCGCTCCCGTAGTGACCCGTACATGCACAGGAGAGCGGCGGCGACCCTTCTTCCGATTGCCCTTGCCGGGGTTCAATCCATGCTTGCGTGCAATCACCCCAATCGAGGTCTGTGCCATGTCGTACTTCTTGGCCGCCTCCGTCTGCGTCATGCCCTGCCGCAGGTCGGCCATGATCCGCACGTTGCGCTCATGGATTTCCTGGTGCGTCATCGATTATTCAACCCGTGCAAGTCCGACAGTTTCTGGCGGGCATCATCGAGTGTAATGAGCTCGGTACTCCATTTCGTTCCCCATTTGTCTTCCCCATCACACTTGACCAGCTGCGCCATCCATTTCTTGCCACTACGCGATTCCACTGATACAATGTCCGACGGGAATACCTCCACATCGATGGGCACCTTCACGCCCCACTCTCCATTTGACAACTTCGTGGGACTGACATCCGGCACCTCAGCATCTACATCGTTCCATAGTTGAATAATCATGTTAGCCTAGTGTATCAATGATGAAGAAATGAAGTACGTAATCGGCCAGATACGGCACAACCGAACTCCTGTCACACCGCCCCTGGCCTTCCTTGACTTGTTTTACAAATATCTGGACGGTCCCGGCGCCGTATTCGTGATAAACAAAATACCGGTTCGGGTCGGCTCGATGCCCGATCGTCGGGTCGGCTCGATGCCCGATCGTCATGAGGACAATACCGTTCTGGACGACATCCTCGGTAATTTCGGGAATGTCATAATATGCACTGTCATACCCTCTACACCCATCAAACGGGTCAAACTCCAGCGTGCCAAATATCACAGAACGAACGATAATGTTTCCCGCCGGACTGCCGTCAATACCTGCTGGCCCCATTTTTCCTGGTGGACCTTCGGGCCCCTCAGGACCAACAGGCCCCTCGCAAGCTACGAGCAGCAGCACACAGCATATACCAATAAGATTTAGGATTTTCATAGTTTCACCTTCTTTTCAGGACTCTTGCGGCCAGGCCCTGACCGTGTAGGGTGTCGCCCATTGCGACCGACATTGACTCGCTTTGCGCGGGCACGATGGCGCCGCACATCCTTGCGTTTTGATCCCCATTCCAACAGGACTAGTGGTCTGAATGCACTCATCAAAAATCCCCCGCTGCCACTTGACAACACTGCACCCCCTCATCGCGCCACATCTTCACCACACGATCCCGATCCTCAAACACCAGGTGAACCTCATGACCCGAGGCACGGGCTTGATTCAACCACTCCCGCTTGAGTTCGGGATCTTGGCGATAGTCCTCGTGCGAACGCATTCGAAGCGTAATCTCGAACTCATCAAAAAACGTTTTCTCGTCCCCCACACAGCCATAGGGGTGACAGACGTAATTCTCAAGCCATTCTATCGTCATCTCTCGGATTTCCCCGTCTTTCCCCGCACTGCGACCGGTCCAAATCTCGATCGCGTTATCTTGCATGTGCAGCAATGCCTCAAAAATCTGCGCGGTAACAGGTATCAAATCATCCTTATCACACGCCGCAAAAAACGCATCCCAGTCCTTCGGCTGATTTTCAATAAAGTGCAGGCGGTGACGAATGTCCGCCAGCGTACCGTCCAAGTCAAACACTATATTCATGCGTCCTCCTCATTTTTCGGACCATGGGGAATGACTCGAACCGGCTTCTTGCCCTTGAGCCTTAACACAAAAGGATCCATCTTGTACATCTCATACACCGGTCCATGGGCCGGACCATCATTTTTGACAATCACTCGGTCGATACTGACTTCCTCATCGATAATTCTCTGCATTGCAATCCGATGGGTCACTACCAAACCCACCTCAACCAATAATTGCATCAGATTGATTTTCTCTGGTCCATCATAATGATGAACCTCCATACCCGGTTCCTCGGTCTCACGTGGCGGGTCGCCGGTAAAGTCCTTAGACTGAGTGCAGCACTTTTCCAGCGCATCCATTCGCTTGCTATGCTCTTCGTGAATCGTCTGATGAGCTGATCGATGACCCTCAATGTTCACATGAGCAACCTCCAAATTCCGCTCCACCGCCTGAACACGGTCAAACAATTCTATGATCAATTGATGCAGCGCCTTGGTCCTGGAATCCTTTGCTGAATCCACAATCTCATCATCGGATTTTTCAATTCTCTCCACGTCCACATACATCCAGGACTGACTGCAATTCTCGCCCGCGTGACCCAGGCGCTCCTGACCACGCGGAATCACCCCGCCCATTATTACATCACCAATCGGTGTTCGAAATTTCATTGCTTTACCTCGCTTAGTTAAAAATGAGCCCCCATATCCACTCCACAAGAAGTGTCGCAATTAACATGCAAATCACTATCTCGATGAAGTTGGTCTCGATCGGGCTGACCATCCATCTGAAAAATCTCATTGCCCTGTTGCTTTGGGGTCAATCAGAAGATGCTCCAATCGATACCTTTTCTTCTCCAAACGGCGCAATTTCTTGTGAATCTTCACCCACTCATGCTCCACCTCCAACGGCCAATTCGGACGGTTCATACCCCGCTTACTCAGACTCTTACGTGCCTCAATCGACTGAGTATGCAGATTGCCTGCAATCCGAGTAAGCCTCTCAATCTCTTTCTTGACAAAATGGAGCCTTACCGCCCGTCGATCCTTCCGTCGATCCTTGATATAACTGCTAAACATTCGCATGGTCCTCAAAACCCAAGAATACGCATCCACGACCGACGTAACACTAATCACTTCCAGATCGTGATTTAACAACTTGTCCATCGTGTGCTCGTAATATGTAACTTTCTTACTCATCTGAAACTTTTGGTAAAATGAAATAATTGTGAATCCGGGACTCCGGCAAAAAAAGCCGAATCACCACATGACCAAGCCTGCTGTAATACCTAACCTGCGGAGCACAAATCTTCTCAAACACACAGTACCCATTCCCCCGCATCGCCTCCTGAGGATTCCGACCATAAATCGACGCCAAAAACTCAAACCTCTTCGCGCCCGGCTCCAACCACATCCGGACATAACGCTTGTGCTCAACCTTCGTACCTGGCCGTCCTATTCGCATCGCTAATCAATCGGTTGGGCCAGATAACCCGCCAAACAACCTGAGTGAAAATCCACTCGCCGAACATGCTCACGGCAAAACTCGATCCGACGACGCATGATCTCATGCTCCCGCAATATGCTGTCCGGCAGTACCTCCTCGTAAACCTCCTCCGTGTCCATCGAAGTCTCCTCACCCTGCCAACACCCAAATACTCCGAGAAGCAATATCACGGCAAAAATACCTCCCGTAATCGGAATCACTGATAACATGGCGCGGGCAAATCCATCTAATTCATACCTTCTTGACATTGATCACCTCTGTTTAATCCTAAAATGGTAAATCGTCATCGTCCGGCTTCCCGTAATTCTCGTCCATCACCGGCTCACCACCCTTCTTCTCACCACTGTCCTCCCCCTCCTTCGAGGATGACTCCGGCGCCGCTTTTGATTTAGACTCGGATTCCGCAGGAGCCTCCGCAGGCTTCTCCGACGCCTCCGGCTCAGGAGGACCACTCGCAACAGCAGGACCATCACCCACCTTATCCTGTGCCTCCCACCAATCACTCACCGCCTGAGCAAAAACAAACGTGGCCGGCGTAAAATCACCCGAACGAAAACGATCCGCCGTCTCCTGCACAAATTCCCAGTTGTGACTCTTCTCCGGAAATGTATTCATCATCACTCCCAAACCGTCAATGATCCGGTTCAAATCACTGCGACTCAACTCCTCCAACGGAACCCCACGAACCCTCCGACCCAATATCAATCCACATAACACCTCGCCCAACTGAAAGTGAGCATCCACAAACCCCGCCGCAATTAACCACTCCGACGCCTGCTTTACCAAATGATAAATCCCGTCGTCCCCAACCTCAGGCTCCGCCGCAGAATCCTCCACCTCATACCCCACACCCTCCAACATCTGTGAACTCACCTCCTCACTCGGCGCCGCATTCAATAACCGCTCCTCCTGGGGACTCATCGGTAATAACTCCCCCTGAGTCGTCATCGCTACCATTCGCTGACTCACCCACTCCGGCAATGGCTCCAATCGTAATAAACTAGTCGGAACTCGACGACGATTGCCATCCTCCATCGGCTTGCTGACACTCTGCATGTGACGCGTGACCTGGACCGGGATCTGCGTCAAATTCATCCCGTACTGCAACGCCAATTCCGCCAAATGAATCAACGTCGAATGAATCTGACGAATGTCGATGATGCTCCCCGTCAATACCGTCACCACACCGTAACGCTTGATCGCAGGTATTATCACATGCAACATCCCACTCGGAGAACACGTGTGCATCTTCCCCTTCCCATCCTGGTAACAACCCTTCGCCTCCATACACAACGGACCCTCACCCTCCGGAAACGTCACGAAATTCTCACCCTCCCGACGACCACATACCCGCTCCCCATCACACTTCACCTCCGTTCCACTCGCACGAAATACATACTTGTATGCCTCAAAATTCTCCTCCACCGTCGTGTACGGCAAAAAACAAGGGATCCGCTTCGGCTTCGGACCAAATGCCTCGGCAAATGTCGCCTCCAATGCAGGCTCGTCCTGAGCCGTGAACCGGAAATAATCCAAATCCGTGCCGTAAATCATCTGCCCGCGGGCGTTCTTCCGCTTCGGACTACCCTTGCGGAGCTCACCCAAACGCGGCAAACGTCCCTTGTTATCTGTCAATCCCTTTATTGGCATGGCATCTATTCCTCAAAGTTGAAGTTTCAAAATGTCCCCGTCATCACCTTCATTCGGTGATTCTGAAAGATCTTGTCCAGGAAGTACGGTGTTGATCATCCCTCCTTGAGCAGTTTGAATGACTTGTGTAGTCTGTCACCGGCTTCCTTGATTCCAATTTGAATGGCAAGGCGCAATACGTCTGATTTTGACGTTCTTGTCTCCTTAGCAATCCCATCGACCTGATTGGCAATCTCGATCGGGATCTGAATCGTGTACACACGAGCCTTCGCTTTTGGCATTTTATTAGCAATTAATTGCTGATTTGTTTTGTTATACTCTTATAATATCAGAAAGTTTCTGATAATGTAAGATATTTTATGATAATGCAAGGCACTTTCATATAATCACTTATCTTTTTTCAAAATCCACCCACGTTTAAGCTTGCCGTCCTTCCGATAACGCCCTGGCTTGTATCGCTTTCGTAGAGATTGAATGAATCGGCGCTGATTTAACTTCAGCCATTCCAATACCTGACTGTCTGATGGAATCGGACCAACCAAGCGTGAATTCTCGGCCAACTGCTTGAGCGTTTTCTTATCTACACCACGTTCCGCCATCTCATTTACTGCATCATCAAACACAAAATCACTGTCCATCCGCTCCAAGCTGATTTCAATTGATAAATCCTCCAAATCACCGACCAGTTCAGGCTTGATCAACTTTTTGTGGTACACATGAATCGCAGCACTCCAAATCGCTTGGCGGAAAGATAACCCGCTATCTTGCACTTGATTATCAAACTGGGCTCGCATCCACTCGATATTGCTCTTGGTGGTACCTCTCTGATCGGCCGTGTTTGAGTGCATTTTGAGCTCAATCACCGGAAACCGTCGAGCACCCGTCGGATCATTGGGGACAGGATTGATCTCATTGGTCGTCGCCACCAAAATAAATCTTCGCGGAATAGGCAACCCGTCCCGACGATACGATAATCGGTCACTGTCGCTCCGTGTACTGGCATAGCGTTTCCAATCTTCTACATCCGCTTTCCGATACCCCACCATTTCAGCGACCTCCACAATCACACGTCCGAGTGTTTGTTCGGTCCGCTCCTTGGATGTCATCTTGAACGTAAGGTTGTCTGTAAACCATTCGTGCGGATCATGACCCAATAACAGACTCAACATTGTGGACTTCCCCAATCCCTGATCACCAATCAAAATCGGAATCGTGTCTAATTTATATCCAGGATGATACGTTCTGGTTACTACCCCCAACGGAATGTATCGACTGATCCAATGCGCAATCGGAATCACTCTATCTCCACCCTCATGATCAAAAATATACCACATCCAATTACTCAAAAATTCAACGGCATCCTGATCTCCTGCCGGCCATGGTGGCATTGACTCCAGCCAGACCTCGAAATTGTCAAACTCGCTCTCATAAAAGATCGCGTTCATTGGATCTTGGCGATTGTCTCTGCCGAATATCAGTGGCTTATTCCCGCGAGCAGTTTCGTATCGGAGACGGGACGCGATTTGATCAAAATACCACGACTGACGACGTTCGCTCAACTCTTCCCAACTTGAACCGGGTTTTAACTCGCGGACTTGTGGTCTGTCTTTGCGCACATCAAATCCCCACTCGATACCCAATACCTTCAAGGCGTATTTTAATGAATCTTTCCCCTTCGGCAATGCCACCTTCCCCAGGTACACAATATCGGAGTCTTTTTGCACAGCTTGAATCGGTACTGGAGGTTCAGCCAGTTGGAGATGCTCGCGTAGCCAGCTGACTACAGCCGCTCTTTTATCTTCATCAGAACTGTGCAAATCAGCCTCATCGCTCACATCAAGACCCATACCACCAGGCCTAGCAAAAACTTTAACCTCTACTCCCGGGAGTTCTTGCTGTGCACGGAGCCCATATTTCTGCGAACCCTTTCGTCCGGCATCGTCTGAATCAAAAAATATGTAGAGTTTTTTGATGTGTTCAAGCAACGGCCAATTTAGCGCCGTATTGCTCGCTCCACCCGGTCCTGACACATAGGCAACACTCGGCTTTGGTACCAATCTTTGGAGTGTCAGAACGTCCTTCTCCCCCTCAACCATAACCACTGTATCAACGGTTTCATTGAGCTGTTCTCGACCAAATAAGAGGTCGTTCATCTTCACTCCACCCATTCCACGCTTCCACGTCCCGTTCGGGGTCATGAACTCAAAGGGAAATTCGCCATCGCTCAGCTTGACATGCTTGATAATCGGATTGCCCTCAACATCATGATAGACATGTTCCCGCACAACAGTTACGGGCCCCGATTGCTTCGGTGGTTTCCGTTTCTTGGACTTCTTCTCGATCAATCCGGCATCCACTGACATGTCATAAAGCACCTTGGCAAGCTTACTAGATTCTTGGCAAATATGGCAACCAAACTGACCGGTTTTCAGGCTGATCCAGAACCGATCATCGCCATCTCTACACAGCGGACACTTGCCTCTGTGCTGGCCCGATTTGGTATCCTTATACCAGGTGCTCGCACGGTATGCCTGAGCGAAAATCCGGCGCTGATCTGGCGTCAGATTTTCTCTCATTTAGGCAATGCTTCGCTTAAAATTTTGCGGATCAAATTGGACCGTGTATGGAATTCTAATTTAGCCTTTCGATCCAGTTTCTCCACAATAGATTTTGGCACCCATAAAGAGATCATAACCGGCTTGTCTTGGGGTGAACTTTTCAACCTTTTCAACATGGTTCAAATTTTGATGGAAACGTACACAATATAATACAACTCAATATAATAACAACACATTTTCAGAAAAAATAATTTACGATCTCACTGGGGTGTGACACCTGTGACACCTACTCACTAGCGATCCCGGTTTTGTAAAAACACCGTGATATATTTAATATATACCGAAAACCACCGCGCGTAGGAAAACACTACAAAACCGGGATCGCTAGTGAGTAGGTGTCACAGGTGTCACACTTCTATTTCCCCTATGCAGTACCACGCATTTGCCGTTTTTCATGACCTCCAATATCCGCTAGTGTGACACCTTGAACCACCTCAACCGATGGCGTGACACCTGTTTTTCTCATTTTACGGATTTGTATACAATTCCGTAAAGCCTTAGAATTAGGTGTCACACACGATTTTAGCGGTTCAAGGTGTCACAGGTTCTCAAGAATCATCCTCGTGCGTGACACCTGTTTTTCTCATTTTACGGATTTGTATACAATTCCGTAAAGCCTT
>JAPPBZ010000234.1 GCA_026702635.1 Bacteroidota bacterium | reverse complement strand
CCGCGGGAGCTGAACTTGACCTTATACTGGAGATTCCTGGATTCCAACGGCCCGTAGCCATAGAAATTAAGCGCTCGCTTACTCCAAGCCTTGGCAAAGGATTCTACAATGCCATTAGTGATATTGAGCCAGAACATACCTTTGTAGTGTATGCGGGCGAAGATCGCTATCCGGTGGGGGAATCAATCGAAGTCATCGGACTCCGTGAAATGGCCCTACTGCTTTCAAAGCCTAATCTGCTGCGATCATAGAAATCTTCTTGTCACTTGCAAGACCTTTCCCTGCGGTGGTTATGGCACGGACTTTACGTATCCAAACACCGGCTCATTCTTGCAGATCCTGACGGAAGAATACAGCATCCACCTGAAGGGTTTGTTCGGTCTCTGGATCGACGAACACGGGCTCCAGCAACACAGGTTGGAATTTTCGGTTTTCCAGCTCCTGGAGGAGTCTGGCGTAGCTCTGGCCTCCATCAAAAAGTGGGACCAGTGACAATTCTATCTGCATTCCGACCATCTCGTCCAGTACATCCCCTGCCCCATCAATTACGCGCCCCTCATAACCCTGAGTATCAATTTTTAGAAAAGGATTCGCACCAGGTTGAAACTGCACACCGTACAGGTCACTTAACCTCTGCACTTGAACTGTAGTCGACGATGATGTCTGCGCGCCCGAATACACTCGAGTCTGTCGTTCCAGGGGGGCTAGGAATGAGCTGCATTTATCATCCTTAGCGATATTTATCTCAGCCTCCTCTGGTGCACTTCCCAGTGCAAATTGGAAAACCTCCCAATTATCGTCCTTATTTGCCTTGCTCAACAGGGACTGAAAAGGTTTTTCCAAAGGCTCAAATGAAATGATCCGCCCCCGGTAGCCGGCATCTCTGAGCTCAGACGCAAACCCACCGTCACTTGCCCCGGCATCAAGCACGAGATCTACGCCCATGCGTTCCAGCATCCGTTGCCTCCGTGCAGTGAATGAACCCGCCGCATTAAAGCGATTCACCTCCAGGCCAACCCTACGAAGCTGCTGCTTCAAAAAAGTCCTGATTCTCATCAAGCGAAAATTATCTCTCAGCACGAAATACGTTGGAACCGACTGGATTGTAACCTGCGATCATTTGAATTTTTCCTATCTCACAATGATCATTGAATTCGAGCGTTCAACAATTTTTCCTCCCATGTCAACCCGCAGCGTATAAAAATATAGTCCCGAGGTTAATTCAGCCGTATTCACCTCTATCGTGTGACCCCGACCTGCCCCCAACCGTCCATATGGCAACATTTTGACAACTCTTCCCAGAATGTCCGTAACCATAACTGAAATTTGTGCTGACTCTGGCAGATCAAATTCTATGCTTGTTGCGTCTGACAACGGGTTTGGATAATTTCCCCAAAGCGTCACTTCCTGTGGCAACTCCGATTCGGAAGTGTTCAGGATCAGATTGTCCTTTATTGTCACCGCAATTACATGAGCTGTTGCGTACCCGCTCCCACTTGTTGTCGCTAGAGTCAGTATTACCTCGTCATCAATGATATCGGCGTCCTCGGATGCGGTTAGTGTCACCGACTGTACAGTACTGTAATTCTTTGGGGTGAACGTCAAATTCAGTGGGCTCGGGGGCACGTCTGCCAGGTCCGTTCCCTCATGGCCTCTGATACTCACTGTAACATCACCGGGTGGCTCCGCCGCCAGAGCGATTTCAAATGTGGTGGTGCCCCCCTCTGCAATGGATACGGTTTTCGGCGCCGTTAATGCCACTGGAACCACCCAACTGTCTCTTAGCTGACGCATAAGTCGGGCATTTTCTACAAGGTCGTCCAAGTCGTCCCCGTAGATCATCGCAAAATCTATCACCACCTCAGAGAATGCCTCTACTGTATGAGGGCCTGATGCGAACAGCTGTCTATCCCCTCCATCGCTTTCCATCCCCGGAACAATCCCTCCGCTGAGCCCAGGCCATGCCTCACTAGGGAGACGTACCTGCCGCCTTCCATCGGACCATTGATCATCATAGGTTCTGTAATGCTTGGGGGCATGGTCTGATAGAACGGCAAACCCAACATAGCCTCCACCTATTCGACCCATGTGCATGTACGGGAAGACCTCTTCCATATTCCCATTCTGATACGTCGCCATACCTACCCCACTACTCACAGGAATAGAAAAGTATAGTCCCACATGCATGTCCTTCATTGTCCAATTAATCGGGTTGTGCACCCTATATCGGAAAAGTGCTATATCTTCAAATTGCTCCTGTGAACTCACCAGCGACTCCTGAATGATATCCAACCCCCCATAAATGCTGCCCGATTTGTCGTTCATCGTCACACGACTGACTTGATCTCCATTTTCTTCCTCAAAAGACATCAACGGACCAGCTGGCACAAAATCTTGGTTCTGTATCCACCCAATCTCTTCAGAGGCATCACTGAATACTGAACCTGCAACTCTAGATGCCGCCCCAATAAGTAGCCCAGCCTGATACACAAATAGTTCCTCCTTTACGGTTATTTCTCCAGTGGGAACGGAAGCTGAAGGATATTCCTTACGCATGAAGTCCACGTAACCAATATTCCCCTCCGATGTCATCGTATATCGAAAAGTATTCGTTTCATGGAGTGCCAATTGTGCACTATTTACGATTAATCCGATTGCATCACCCCCGCTCACAAGTTCTCCCTCCGATGTTTTGATGTGGGGCTCAAGGAATACAAAGGATCGATACGGTGCGCTCTCACTTGGAACCACTGAAAAACCTACAGTGCCTTTTTCTCCATGTTGCAGAGAACCTAAACTGAGGCGATTGCCATTTGGAAAGATGGTATGGTCAGGCCTTGCAATCCAATCAAGCGTCAGGTTTTCCGCATCCGCCAAAAATGACTCAAACGTTGCCGTGATGTGGATTTGCTCGGAAATGGCTAAGCCACCATCCTCATTTTCATCTTTTGCCTCCCACTCTACCAGACGAATGGAAACTTTGTCCGTTTCGGTTACGGCCCGGTAGGCATTCACATATCCTCTACCGAGGAGCCCCGGTAAATGTTGATTCGAATCATAGATCCCATGGTCTGCAGTCGCTCGAATCTGTTCACGGACTTGCGGCGGCGTAAACTCTGGAAACCGCGTCTTAACCAACGCGGCAACTCCAGATGTTAAAGGCGCGGCGAACGAGGTGCCACTATAGCTGCCATACCCATGATTGAGGGTTGTCGATACGACTTGGTTCCCGGCAGCGCATACATCCACGCCGTATCCGTAATTGTATATATTGTTATAGGAATCGCCGAATGTACCACAAACGCTCAGTGTAGTCAGAAAAGATCCTGGGTAATGTCCTCGAAATCCTCCAAGTTTGACTTCATCATTCCCTGCTGCGGCAACGACGAGACTCCCAAGATCCTCAGCCGCCTGATAAACAGCTTCCAGGGTAAGACTATATTCCTCGGTGTGATACCCATAGCTGGCATTGATGATATGTGCGCCGTTCATCGCAGCATATAATACCCCCTTCCCCATTTCGCAAAAAAACTCACTATTGGGCCCGCATACCACATTGACTGCCATAAATTTTGCATTCCAACTGGTCCCAGCCAGTCCCAAGCCATTGTTCGCAACAGCAACAGCTGCCCCAGCAACCTCAGTCCCATGGGAATCAGGGCCCTGCCTCAACGGTCTTGCGTCACCTGAGTTACTGTAAACATTCCAGCCGTGCACATCATCAATAAATCCATTATTGTCGTCATCTATTCGATTGTCTGGGACTTCGCCCAAATTGTCCCAAAGATTTTCCGCCAGGTCGGGATGATCCCAGGCTACACCGGAATCTACAATCGCAATCACCACCTCTCCCTCTTCCCCTTTTACAACATCCCAGGCCTTTGTGATTTCCAGGAACTGCATATAACCTTCATCCGCAAACATCGGATCATTGGGGATAAGAGGGGAATACATTCCCGATGGATCATGATTCACTGGCATCGGGACTGAATCAATAAAGCCGCGATATTGGGGTTCAGCGTATTTGACTTCTGGATTGTTTGCAATCATCGCAGCAGCTTGATAGGGCGAAATGTCAGCACCATACCTTACGCGAAACACGCGCTTTAATGCCTGCACGCTGGCCAACTGCGCCCGATTGCCTGTTAATTTCTCCAGAAATGGAAACGCTGCTTCCACCGATTCAATCTGCAATATTGATGGATATGCAGCCTTGCCTAAATACGCACCGGGCTCGTATTGAACCAGAATCACGTCAGGTTCAACCAATGTCTCCATCGGCTGAGAGAATCCCGAAACTGCGAATACCCCTGCAAACGTAAGACATGCAATCAATTCTCTCCAGATTGGAAAAAGGGCAGATCGACGAACCTCTTGCAAGAATTCCTCGCATGGACGCACACACCGATTGTTCACTCTGAAAATGACGGCTTGGAATGCCAGTACAGGTACAATTCGTGGAATCATTTCATGTGCAGGAAATGAAGAATTCTGAATTTGTCGATGGTTCAGGTTTCAGTATGCGAGACCCTAGGGGGATCGGATGATACGATTTCGGAGGCAATTGCTGCGGTGTACCGCTGGGTGCTCAAATCCTGAAGCTGCCAGTAAGTAGCTGGATCGGTTGGAGATTGAAAAACTCCCCTTGGAGCCCCGTGGCGTACGTCTCGGGGGAGTTCAATCTTTGTGAGATCGGTGGACAATCCGGTCCCAAGTCCCTTGAGCAACGCCTCTTTCAGTGTCCAGTATCTAAAAAATAGTCTCGCTTTTATTGCACCTCTGGCCGACAGGATCTCTGCCCGCTCGTTCGGGCCAAAAACCATTTCGGAAATCCCATCAAAGTCCCTCTTGCGTAAACCTGCTTCCACATCCACCCCCACACGCACTCCCTGTGTAATCGTAATCAGTCCATGAGGATCACTGTGACTCACATTGAATTTGATGGAGACCGGCTTTCCGCGCAATAAAGCATATGGTTTGCCGTGATCCGCAGCAGCAATCGAAAGATCAGAGTTGTTACATCCAAGTTCCTGGCAAAGCAGGTAACGCAGCGCCGACCGGCAGAAGGCAAATTCCCTTCGTGGACGTTCAACTCTATACCGCTGCCAGCGCTGCCGCTCCTGCTCATGAAGCCAACTGACTGCGTGCCGCTCATGAGCCTCGTCGAGAGCCAAATCAATGTGGACCACACTTACCTTACCGATTCGGCAAACAGGACGGATCCAAGATTGAATCATTTCAGCCTACATGATAGAAAGACATGGAATCAGAAAACCTTTGCTCAGAAACCCCGTGAATTGAACAACAAACGCATCCGTATGCCTCAAACACTGGGAGTGAATGGCAACTCGGCAACACTTGCAGATTCGCCAATGCCCGGTGCAGTACCTACAACGGACGCAATAGATGTGTATCCACTGGATTTCAGCCGCTGAACCAGTCCTCGTTTTATACTCTGGACAAGCTTCGGCCCCTCATAGATGAGTGCGGTATAGATTTGCAGGAGACTGGCACCTGCGCGGATCATCTGATAGGCATCTTCCGCTGAGGAAATCCCCCCAACTCCAATAATTGGATAATCGGGGCCAACACAGGAGCGAACATACCTGACCATTTGAACTGCCCTTGGATAGATGGGCGGGCCGCTGAGTCCCCCGTCACCAATGGCATCCAGGGATTCCTTGTCGGTCACGAGCCCAAGACGGTCCTTGGCTGTATTCGTCACCACAAACCCATTCACTCCATGGCGGACCGCTGTCTCCAAGAGTGCCTCCGTCTGACTGTCGTAGATCACTTTCGGGGTATCCGGAGGGGAGAGCTTCACCAGGACTGGAACGCGGTCACCCAACTCATCCATCAGGGCATTCAATAGTGAATCCAGGTGCTCCGGTACTTCGAAGCTCTTCCCATCTATGGTATTGGGACACGAGATATTGATCGTCAGGTAATCGGCATACGGCAAAAGCCGCAAAGCACACTGGCAGTAATCCTTGATGGCCGATGAGCTTCCATCTACTCTGGCAATGCTCACACCAATCGGCATTTTAATCGCAGAGCAGCGGGATAAACGCTGGACAACCCGGCGCGAACCCTTGCTGGGGAGTCCCAACCGGTTGATAACCGCACGATCTTCCGGGAGGCGAAATAGTCGCGGCCGCGAACTCCCGGATGAACGATTCACCGTAACTGAACCCACCTCTGCATGACCAAACCCCAGCCTGTCCCAAAATGAGACCAGTAAGGCATTCTTGTCGCATCCTGCAGCCAGACCAATCGGATTTGGAAAATTCAATCCCCATACCTCTTGATGAAGGACGGGATCATCAAACCCAAATGTCTTCTCCAAATACGCCGGTGCAATCCGGTCCGCAAGCCATGCGGCACCAAAACCTAACCGGTGAGCTAATTCAGGATCCAGCCCGAAGAGTCGGCGCAGCAGAATGGAATCCATCTCACACTACATTACCAGCCAGGTAGCAACTGGAATCCAAAATGTGCTCCCTTATCCGGCCGCTGGAATGGATACGCGTAGTAGATCTCAAAGATGATATAACCCAACAAATTAAATCGAGCCGATGGGCCTACACTGACCACCGGCACACGTTCCATCGTGTCCTGCTCGAACTTGAGCATTTTGAGTGGATCATCTCCTTTATTCCAGGCCATCCCCGCATCAACAAAGCCG
The DNA here is from genome assembly GCA_026702635.1 of Bacteroidota bacterium. Lineage (GTDB taxonomy): Bacteria > Bacteroidota > Rhodothermia > Rhodothermales > Bin80 > Bin80. Next base: position 12,785 of record JAPPBZ010000234.1, on the reverse strand, counting down.
ACCAACTCCAGTGGTAGATAGGGGAAGTTGAACAGCCCCAGCGCCTCCGTTCCAAATAATGGCAGGCGGATCTCAGCGCTTGCCATCGCAGCACGTGTTCCATAGAGGCGCGTATATACCGAGCAGGCAATATCTTGACACTCTTCCGCAAAATCAAAGGAACTATAATTGTATCCGCGAACGAAGCCCCGGTAGTATGGATAATAGAGGCTCTCCCGTGAAAAAATCTGACCCTGATCGCCCCCAAAATTTCCCGCAAACATGCCCCGAACCGCAAACGTAATCGGCTCATAGAAGAAATAGCGCCGATAATCGCCCAATACACTGACGAAATTGTCCGTACCAAAACGAGGGACAACCTCAAGCCGGTAGCGCCCCCCCTGAGAAGGCGACGTAAAGCCGAAATTGCTGAAGTCCCCAACATAAGCCAGACCCGCGTCGAAGTAATAGAACCCGTCTGGCTCACACGCCCACACAGTTTGTCGCTCCTCGGACGTCAGATTACTGCACTTATCTGCATTCCTGCGCTCTCTCTGAATCCCAAAAGGCGTATAGGTGTAAGTATAGGCCTGAATATCAAACCCGTAGCGGGTGAATCCCCCGAAAACCTCCAGACGACGGGTCGTCGAAAAAGGATACGAGCCAATTCCACGAACCTGATCCACATAAAGCCGCTGCCGCAGATCCTGAATAACATACTGTCCAAACTGATTAAAGCCCTGTCGCGGGTAGCCATACAGGTATGGGATGTGGGCGATCAGACCGCCGTAATTGAACCGTCGACCACGATTCATGTACTGAACCATCCCTCCTATATCCCGGAAAGTCCCGTTCGCCTGCGCCACGACCGCCAAATTTCGATTCCCCAACATATCGCTGAAATAAAATCCAACGCCCCCGGAAGCACCACCTCCATAATACCCCCCTACAGATACGCCAATGGAAGGAGGTGCAACGTAGTCCAGACGCAGACGTGAATCATAGACCTTTTCAACCGTGGTACGAGGCTCCGGCAGCCCGGTCAAGGGATCATCCAGATAATTTTCAACCAGCCCTTCATCCGCCGCACTTTGGGGCGGCAGAATACTGGCTTGGGACGGTGCACTACTTTCGACGAGGTTTCCTATCGCTTCATCCTCCTCAAGTCCAAAGACCGAATATCCGCCGTCATAAAAAACGGAGTAAACAACCCGTCCATTCTGAGGGGCCACACTCATCGTGGGCGAGAGCGCAGTAATCCCGCTGACCCCCGTTTTTAAATTTGTCACACGGTACGTAACCTCTTCACGTAAATCGTACCGATAAATATCAGAAAATCCATCCTGATCACTCACGAAATACAGACTCTGTCCGTTCGGCGAGAATTGTGGATTGATGTGTTTCCCGCTCACAAAAGGACGCAGGGTACTGTATGTACCACTTTCGAGATCAATCAATGAAATACGGGTGTCGGCATACTCCAGCGTTTCAAAATTTGTCCCCTCCGGCCCTCGATCTGTGACTACCGCAATCGTCCGTCCATCTGGTGACCACGCTGGCTGTAGGTCAGCAAACCGGTCACTAGTAATCTGTCGAGCCTGCTGACTCTCTATATCATATATGTACAGGTCGCTGATTCCGCCATCAATCCCCGAGAATGCAATGGATCGACCATCTGGTGACCATGCAGGGTTGCTGAGCGCACTTACCCCACCTACACTGATCCGTCGTTCAATTGCACCACTATCCAGATCCCAAATCGAAATCTCATTGTCTCCCTGAACAAAGGTTACAAATGCAAATTGTTTCCCATCGGGAGACCAGGAGCCTGCAGAACTGATAAAGCGGATATTGTCAAAATGGGGATTCGTGTTGGTTGATTGAAGTTTGCGGATGGTTTCTCCTGTTGCTGCATCTGCAATGAACAGGTTGATATTGAAGATATCCCTCTCACTCAAGTACGCGATATACTGTCCATCCGGGCTCACAGCAGGGGACAGGTTCAGGGCACCTCCACTGAGCTCTTCCGAAAGGATGGCAGTTCCTGCACTGTCTGGATGCGTGCGTGACTCCATCAGGGGCAGGTATGCCTCCTGGATCGCCTGCGCCCATTCAACTGAAAGCGAATCAGCCGTAATCCCAATTGTATACACAAACGCGGAGTCAACCCCTACGCGCCCACCTAACTTGAAAAGATTCGTGACCGCGGCATCGCCATATTTACCTCCGATGTACGCTAGGTAGGCCTGTCCATACCGGTACGGGAAGTACTTATTGCTCCGGGTCATGTCCTCGATAGTCGGCAAATCATCCCGCAATGCTGCATCACGCATCCACATGGCCGTATGTGCATCTTCACGTCCCACTGACAGATACTCTGCCATCCCCTCCACAAGCCAAAGCGGAAGAAGTTGAAGGGCAAACCGGGAGCTGTCTCCGCGCGACAGCCCAATATCATATTGGAAACTGTGCACCAACTCGTGCCCCAGTACATGATCCGTCTCCTCGTAAATTCCTGTGAGTGGCATAACCACCCTCTCTTTCAGGCTTTCGGTCACCCCTCCAGTGCCCTGACCTATATGTCCTCCGATTACATTGGTCTGCTGAAAATCGGCATCGTTGGCATAAAAAATGATCGGTTTGCGTTCATGGAAATCGCGTAGGAAGGTTCGGGAATGTCGACGATACCACCGTTCTCCCATGCGGGACGCATCCGCAACCGCATCCTTTGCTTCCGGGTAAAAGTAGAATTCAAAGTGGGGAGTCTGGAAACTCCTGAACTCGAATCGATCGTATTGGACTTTATTGCGCCCGAACTGCTGTGCCAATACAGGGGAAACCCCCACAAGAACCTGTAAAACGATGAACGCCGTGATCTTCAAGAGATTTCTCATGGAGTTATTCCGCTGATCGTTAATTTTATGTATCCGAAAGCCGATTGACACCCCCGCTGGGTAGTATAATAGGCTTAGACTGGCAGGCGGTTCCCCAAAAACCCTCCTGCACCCAAAATACTGACAATAATCGTACCACGGCGTTGACAAAAAACCGATTCACCCTCTTTTGTTGTGCAGTTGTTTTCGTGCTGTCGGTACTGAGCCTCCAACTTTTTCGGCTACAGGTAGCCGAGCGTCAGGATCTCTCAGAAATCGCACGTGGTAACGCACTGCGTGACATACGTGTACTTCCCGCTCGCGGACTGGTCTATGACCGTAACGGGACCCTTATAGTCCATAATACGCCGACCTATACGATCTCCCTTGCACCGAGATACTTCGACCGAACCCGCATACCACTGCTGGCAAAACATCTGGATGTCCCCGACTCCGTCGTAGCACTGCGCCTGCAGGAAGCACAGGACTATAATCCTTATCGACTGTACCCTTCTTTTTCGAACGTTTCATTTGCGCAGTACAGCCGCATACTTGAAGATGTATACTTGCTGCCTGGCGTTGGGTGGGAAATCAAACAGCGGAGACGTTACCCTACAGACGCCCGGGCTTCGCATGCTCTGGGATATATCGGAGAAATCAACCGGGAAGAGCTGAATGCCATTGACCATGAATCTGACTCTTCACTCTACCGTCAGGGAGATTTTCGGGGGCGGACCGGTATTGAGGAGGGATATGAGCCTTGGCTGCGAGGAATCCCCGGTGTCGCCCGCCGCTGGGTAAATGTATACGGTCTGGAGATCATGTCCTACGCGCAGGGTCAGGGAGATCAGCCACCACGAGGGAATTATGATCTCCATCTTACCCTGGATCATCGTGTTCAGGAATTCGCTGAGTCTCTGTTTGTCAACAAACGCGGAGCGGTGGTCGCTCTGGATCCCAATGACGGTGGCATAATTGCACTGGTCAGCAAACCGGATTACCCGCTTGAATCGCTCAGCCAGGGAATTCAACGCGAAGCCTGGCAAGCTCTGCTCAACCATCATGAAGACCCTCTTTACAATCGGGCTACGATGAATTTGATGCCCCCAGGATCAACTTGGAAACCGTTTATGGCACTATTGGGGTTGTCGGAGGGGCTCCTTGAGGGAGCCGATGAAACGATTTATTGTCCTGGATACCACCCATTCGGTCAGGGCCGCTTTTTTCGGTGCCTGGAGGCACGTGGCCACCAAAACGTTGTCGAGGCCTTAAAGAATTCATGTAATACATTCTTTTTTGAATTAGCCCGGAGGATGGATCTCGAGGTCTTCAAAAAGTATGCGAACCGCTTTGGCTTCGGCGTAGAATCTCCTACGGACCTGCTAGAACAGACGCCTGGATTAATCCCCGATTCTGCCTACTTCGAGCAAACCGGGAGATACTGGGGAACGGGGGCAATCATGAATCTCGGCGTCGGACAGGGAGATATGGGAGTTACTCCATTTCAATTGGCCCGGTATGTAGCTGCGCTGGCCAACGGGGGAACGCTGTACGCGCCCCACATGGTTTCTCACCTAGTTGAGCCCGAAACAAATGAACGACTGGAACTGCCCGACATATCCGATCCCATTCACCTGGACATTGACACGACCCACGTAAACCTGGTCCGTGAAGGGATGCGCCTAGTCATGGAGGCGGGCACTGCACGCGCTTCACAAATTCCCGGGATTCCGAGTGCAGGAAAAACGGGAACGGCGCAGGCCCCCGGCAACTTTACTGATCACTCGGTCTTCATTATGTTCGCGCCATTTGATAATCCCCAGATTGCCCTGGCTGTCCAATGTGAGAATACAGGAAACGGAAGCCTGTGTGCGGCCCCGATTGCCAGCCTGCTTGCAGAGATGTATCTCAAGGGAGAGGTGCCCCCCTCCTGGCAAACGGATATCCGAATGGGGCGTGCCCTATCAGCAACCAGCGAATCACTGACACAAGTAGCCGAATAATTCATGCGACGGTGGTATCGAAATCTTGATATCTCAACTCTTTTGATCTGGATTGCCCTGTGTGCCTGTGGACTGGTTGCAATTTATAGCTCTACCCACGGGGAGGCACAGGAATTTTTGCTGACCACAGTCCAGAACAGTTTTGGGCGACAGCGTCTCTGGCTTATAATCTCTACCGTTGCGCTCGTGACCATTCTATCGGTGCCAATGCGTCTATTGGTTCGAATGGTCCCGTGGATTTACCTGGCAACCATCGGATTTTTGATCCTGGCTCTGGTGATTGGCCGTGAAGTGGGTGGAGCACGTTCATGGGTCTACTTTGGACCGATCGGCTTCCAGTCCTCCGAGCTGGCAAAAGTCGGAGGACTGCTCATGGCTGCTTTTGTGTTGGCATCTCGCAGGAAGGAGAAATCAATCCTGCCTACAGCGGCGATTGCTGCCGGAGCTCTTGTCCTGCCGGCCCTGTTGATCATTCTCCAGAATGACCTTGGAACTGCACTTGTATTTGTGGGCCTTATACCCGTCCTTGCGCTCTGCGGCGGGGTTCCCCTCAGGATTGTTGGACTCTTGATCCTCTTCCCCATTGCAGGATATCTGACAATCCTCAGTTGGCCGGTTGCCTTGGGGTTTACGGCTCTGGTTGGGATTATCGCATGGTACGGAACACGGAACCGCATCTGGGTGGCCGCCGGGGTGATCGCCAGTGCAATGACCATCGGCGTCGCCAACTTTGCGCTGCAGTATGTGCTGCAACCGCATCAGGTTGCCCGTATTGTCTCTTTTTCCAATCCCGAAGCGGATGAGTACCGGGCCAATGTCGGCTTCCACCTCGTGCAATCGAAAGCAGCTCTCGGATCAGGTGGATGGTTTGGGTTGGGATTTCGGCAGGGTACTCAAACACAAGGCCGCTATATTCCCGAGCAATCTACAGATTTTGTATTCTCCGTCATTGGTGAGGAATGGGGATTTATTGGTGGGATCCTGGTCTTATTACTCTTCGCTGCACTGATGCTTCGTTTGCTCTGGCTGGCAAGAGCGATTGACCACCCCTTCGGGAACCTTGTTGTTGCTGGAGTTGCAGGAATATTTTTGATTCATGTATGCGTAAATATCGGCATGGTGCTGGGCCTGCTGCCTGTGATCGGCATTCCACTGCCTTTCCTGTCCTATGGCGGCTCGGCTCTCCTAACCAATACCACACTCCTAGGTCTCGCTTTGGCGTGTTATATGAGACGGGCTGAATTTTCACTCTACGTGTAGACTATTGAGCTCACCTCATTTTGACATCATCGTGATTGGATTGGGGGCAGCTGGCAGTGCAGCATTGTTTCATGTCGCCCGAACGGGAGCTACTGTACTGGGGATTGATCGCTTTGTCTGCCCGCATACGCATGGCTCAACGCACAGCGAGAGCCGAATTATACGAAAAAGCTATTCCGAGGGGCCACAATATCTGCCACTGCTCAACCGGGCTTACACATTGTGGTCTGAACTGGAAAACGCATCTGCAACAAAACTCATGTACTTGGGAGGATGTCTTAATATTGGTCGACCCGACAGTGAGATGGTTCGTGCTGCACAAAAAACTGCCATCGCCGGTAACACCCGGCATCTGCTGTTATCCTCCGACGAAGTGAACCAACGCTACCCCGGATATCGCATCCAATCGGATCAGATTGCACTGGTCGATCTGGAAGCAGGCTACATCCAGCCTGAACTCTGCGTGCGTACCCATTTACGAAGAGCTGCGATGCACGGCGCCCAATGTCAGTTTGGAACACCCGTCCTATCCTGCCGGGCCCAACAGGGCCGCGTCATCGTGAAAACGGATCTGGATACTTTTGAAGCACCACGGGTGATCGTGACGGCTGGGGCCTGGATGCGTGACTTTGCATCTGTGCCCCTGATGGTTGAGCGTGTCACGAATTCCTGGTTTACACCGACTGGCTCACACTTCACACCTGCGCAGTGCCCACCATTTATTCTGGAGGATGCGACCGGGTTGAAAAGCTATGGCTGTCCCGATTTGGGCAATGGAATCAAAGTAGGTCTACACTACGCAGGCCAAGTTGTCACACACCCAAAAGAGATCAACCGGAAGGTTGGACTGGAAGATGAGGCCCGTGCACGCGGAGTCCTGGAGAAAGTTATGCCGGAGGCTGCAGGGGTGTGCCGTAAAACGACCGTTTGCATCTATTCAAATACACCGGACAAACACTATCTCATAGACCGGATGTATGGGGATGACGAGCACGTTATCGTAGGAAGTGCCTGCTCTGGTCATGGGTTCAAAGCGAGTTCTGCAGTTGGTGAATCATTGGCAGCTCTAGCCCTGGATAAACCTGCTCCCGTAGATCTCTCGCCATTCAAATGGAGGTGGCCAACAAAGACGTAATATGGAAGACTATCTCAGGGCGGCGCTTCAGCGCATACTGACATCCATTCCGTCTGTGCCGGCAGATTTTGTGCCGGAGCTGTCGGTACCCGCAAACCCGGATCACGGAGACCTTGCCACAAACTGTGCGATGAAGCTTGCCCGGCACTTGCGTCGCCCGCCACGGATGATTGCGGAAGAGATCGTTACCGCGTTCATGGCAGATGAACATGATCCCTTTTTCGTAGACTCGGTCTCGGTTGCAGGAGGAGGATTTATTAATTTCAAATGCTCCAACCGATACCTGTACCGTGAGCTTGGATCCTGCCTGCACCAGGGGATTGATTTTGGACGTTCCGATACGGGCAAAGGCAAGCACGCACTGGTAGAGTTTGTCAGTGCAAACCCTACAGGACCATTGACGGTAGGACATGGCCGGAATGCCGTTCTGGGGGACACCCTTGCAAGCCTGTTGGAATGGGTTGGCTATCGCGTCACGCGCGAATACTACTTCAATGATGCTGGACGCCAGATGCGTGTCCTGGGTGCTTCACTGCGAAGCCGGTATGAGGAGGTAACCGCCGAGGAAGACCAGCCGTTTGCAGACCTGCCCCGTGCAGTCAAGCATCGACAGAGTTATCAATCAAAACAACTGGGGGACACGGGCGACGAGCCGGTCATCGTCGCGGACTCCTTCCCTGAAGATGGTTACCTTGGCGCCTACATTACGACGATTGCCCGCGAGCTGGTACAGAAGCACGGAATTGACCTGTTGGACAGTGAGAACGACGATATTTTTGAACGTGCCGCCAAATCTGCCATCTTTTCTGAAATTCGCACCACGCTTAAGCACCTCGGGGTCTCAATGGACAACTATTTCAACGAAAAAAGTCTCTATGAGACGGGGGCGGTGACCAGTACTCTGGACGCACTGCGAGCACGTGACATGATCTATGAGCAGGATGGTGCGACATGGTTCAAGACATCTAGTCTCGGGAAAGAATCGAATACGGTACTGGTGAAACGAACCGGTGAACCAACGTATCGTCTACCCGACATTGCCTATCACGTTGACAAGATGGAGCGGGGCTTTGATCTTCTGGTCAATGTATTTGGCGCTGACCATATTGATACGTACCCCGACATCCTGCGCGGCTTGAATGTGCTGGGATTTGATTCGCACCGCGTCAAGGTGATTATCTACCAGTTTGTGACTCTGATACGCGGCGGCGAGGAAGTAAAGATGAGTACCCGCAAGGCAAATTTTATTACGCTGGATGAGCTCATGGACGAAGTGTCGCCTGATGTGACACGGTATTTCTTTGTCATGCGATCCGCCCAGAAGCACCTGGAATTTGACATTGACTTGGCACGGGAAGCCAGTGATAAGAATCCTGTTTTCTATCTTCAGTACGCCCACGCACGTATTTGCTCCATCCTGAAGAAGGCAGCTGACCTTAACCTTGCACCGGATCCCGACCCGTCCAGCCTGGATCTACTCCTTCATGAATCCGAAATCGCTTTGATCAAAGAAATTATTCATTTTCCGAAGGCGGTGTCCAATTGTGCCGAGACGTTCGAACCACATCGGCTCGCAACCTATCTGCGTGGAGTTGCAGAGGCATTTACCCAGTTTTATCATTCATGCCGTATTCTTGGGGAGGAAGAAAAGATTGCAATGGCACGCATGGCTCTGGCGCAGGCTACTAGTATTACACTCCGTAATGGGCTCTCAATTCTGGGGATCAGCGCCCCCGAACGCATGTAGACATGAAGGTTGCTTTTCAGGGAGAAATTGGTGCATTCAGTGAGGAGGCGGCAGGCCGCCTATATCCTGGTTGTCGTGTGGTTCCATTACCTGCAATGGAGGATGTATTTATGGCGGTTGAAGCCCAAACCGTTTCGCGAGGGATCGTTCCGATTGAAAACTCCCTATTTGGCAGTGTTCATATCAACTATGACCTTTTGCGCGCGCACCAGGTCAGAATTGAAGGAGAGGTAAAACTTCGCATCCGCCACTTTCTGATGGCCAAGCCAGGGGCCCGGCTTGAGGACATCCGGCGCGTTCTTTCTCATCCACAGGCCCTCGGACAGTGTCAGACATTTCTGAAGGAAAAGCTCGGTTGGAGTGAGGTTGTCCCCACCTACGATACCGCAGGTGCCGCAAAACTGATCGCAGCGGAAGACAACCTCACAAGTGCTGCGATCGGGCCTGCACGGGCTGCTCAGGAGTACGGTCTGGAGATTCTGGCTACCGACCTGCAGAGTCATGCTCTCAATTATACGCGGTTTCTGGCTTTAGCACCAGAAAATGCCGAGAAATACACCTCTACGGGAACCTCACTTAAAACCTCAGTCGTGTTTGCACTAAAACAAACCGTACCTGGTGCTCTTTTTAAGAGCCTCAGCGTATTCTTTCTACGTGATCTGGACCTGTACAAGGTGGAAAGCCGCCCACTGATTGGCCATCCCGGCGACTACCTGTTTTATCTGGATGTTGAAGGAGACACCGCAGATCCTGTGCTTCAGCGAGCTCTTGAGCACCTTGGCGAAATCACTACAGATCTACGTGTCCTGGGGTCCTATCCCCGTGGACAGACTTGGGACGGAGACCACGTAAGCCAGTAGGCTTCCACGAATTCACACAACCCCACGAACCAATGTACCGCACCTGTTTTTCTCTACTCATGCTTTCCATGCTCTGCATGGGCACCTATGCTCAGAAAAGAGCTCTGGACCACGATGTGTACGAAATCTGGAATCGTATCTCTGACTGGGAAATTTCACATGATGGTCAGTGGAGCTTCTACGAATACGGCCCGGAAAAGGGAGATGGAACGCTCGAAGTCCGCAGTCTCGCAGACGATGAACTGTACAAGATCCCGAGGGGGAACACAGCCCAGTTTACACATGATTCCCGGTACGTGGTATATCTGATTACCCCGTCTGAGGACACACTGCGCGCTGCCCGTAAAGCAGACCTTGACGAGGATGAAATGCCAAAGGATACCCTTGGTATTCTGGACCTCGGAACCGGAATACCGCATTACGTACCCCATGTGCGCTCATTCGAAGTCCCAGCCGAATTCACCAATGTAGTGGCGTATCTCTCGGAAGAAACAGAAGCAGATTCGACTGGCAAAGGCAGCATGCTCCATGTACATGATCTTGGAACCGCAAGTGTAACCAGCTTTGCACATGTCCAGGAGTACCTACTCTCCGCAAACGGTGCACATTTGGTGTACACTTTTGAGGGAAATGACTCGCTGGATACCGGACTGGTCCGGGTGGATCTTTCCTCTGGTGCAGTAGACACGCTTCTCTCTGGTGGAGGTGCATATGAGCGTTTGACGTTCGATGAAGCAGGAGACCAACTGGCGTTTCTGTCCAGCCGTGACGGACATGCAATGGACCCTGCAGAGTATGCACTCTATTACTGGCGGGCAGGCACCGATAGTGCTCGTGCAGTTGCCACCGCAACCAGTGACGCTCTCGCTGAGGGCTGGTGGATCAGCCCCAACAGAGATCCGTCGTTTTCAGAGAGTGGCGACCGACTCTACTTTGGCACGGCGCCAAAACCTCCGGCCGTAAAGGAAGAGGTTGACGAAGAAGAAAGCCCGGTCCTGGACATCTGGAACTGGCGGGACCCGCTTCTGCAACCCATGCAGCTGGTGAACGCGGAGCGGGAAAAAGAGCGCTCTTACCTGGCGGTCCTGCATCTTGATACAGAGCAGATCATCCAACTGGCACACAAAGCGATGCCGAATGTATCCGTGGGATCGGACGGGGATGCTGACATTGCGCTCGGCTGGTCAAACCTGCCCTATCAGCAGCAGATCAGCTGGGATTCCCCCAGAGCCTACGATGCCTACGTGGTCAATGTGCTTGATGGCACAAGTACATTGGTCCTTGAGGGGGTACAGTATCTCCCATCCCTCTCCCCGGATGCGGACTACATCACGTGGTGGGATCGTGATGAATTAAACTGGATGGCGCTACCCACTGGAGGCGGTCAACAGATCAATCTGACTGCCTCGATAGAGTTGCCGATTCACAATGAAATTCACGACTGGCCTTATGCTCCCAATCCGTACGGCAATGCAGGTTGGAGCGCGGATGATCACGAGTTCTTGTTTTATGATCGCCACGACATATGGGCAGTCAATCCTTCCGATGTATCTATGCCCCGCAATGTAACTGGCGGCCTGGGTCGCGAACAGGACCTTCAATTCCGTTATGTCGGGCTTGACCCTGATGAAGAGTCTATTCCAGATGAACTTATGCTCTCAGCTTTCAATATGGAAACGAAAACCTCGGGGTTCTACCGGGGACATATTGATTCAGATGGTCATCCAGAGGAGCTCGTCATGATGGATAAGCGTTTTGGATCACTGGACAAGGCTGAGAACGCAGATCAACTGCTCTTTACACGAGAGAGCTTTATCGAATCCAGGGATCTTTGGACGAGCAGTCTGGATCTGTCTGATATGACGCAGATGAGCGATGTCAACCCCCAGCAATCGGACTACAGCTGGGGCACTGCCGAACTTGTCCATTGGACCTCCTTGGACGGCATCCCACTGACAGGGATGCTATTCAAACCGGATGGATTTGATGCATCTCAAAAATATCCGATGATGGTGTATTTCTATGAAAAGATGTCCAACGGCCTGCACCAGTACCGGCCACCCACTACTGCACGTTCTTCAATCAGCTTTTCCTTCTATGTCAGCCGCGGGTATGTAGTCTTCGTGCCGGACATTCCATATAAAGTGGGCTACCCAGGAGAGAGCGCACTGAATGCAGTCGTTCCCGGCGTAACCATGCTCATTAATCAGGGCTTCGTGGATCCAGATCGCGTTGGGGTGCAGGGACACAGCTGGGGAGGATATCAGATTGCCTATATGATCACAGAATCGGATCTGTTTGCTGCGGCAGAAGCGGGCGCTCCGGTTGTCAATATGACGAGTGCCTATGGCGGAATCCGTTGGGCTAGTGGAATGAGTCGCATGTTTCAATATGAGCGCACCCAAAGCCGGATTGGAGGATCCCTTTGGGAAACTCCACTCAGGTATCTTGATAACTCGCCATTATTCCAGGCGGACAAGATCAAAACCCCGGTTCTTATGCTCCACAATGATGATGACGGTGCTGTGCCGTGGTACCAAGGCATTGAATTTTTTGTAGCCTTGCGACGCCTACAGAAACCAGTCTGGATGCTCAATTACAATGGAGAAGGTCATGGCCTCTCAAAGTATCCCAATAGGAGAGACTTCGCGATTCGCATGCAACAGTTCTTTGACCATTATCTCATGGATGCACCTGCTCCTGTATGGATGACCAAAGGAGTTCCTGCAACTATGAAAGGCGAAACGCTGGGACTTGAACCCACTGATGATCAGTAATAGCGGAAGAACTTATGGTCTCCCTGGGGTATATCAAATCTGAGCTGCTCAGAAGGGACTGAGGGCCTGCAAAACTTTTGCCTATTGTCCGTGGCCTATCTCACGACCGGTCATGAATAATCTGCCGACAACACGGCCCTCGCACCCGTCG
>JAPPBZ010000179.1 GCA_026702635.1 Bacteroidota bacterium | reverse complement strand
CGACCTTCAGCTTGGGAAGCTGACGCTCTACCGATTGAGCTATTCCCGCAAGAAGAAGCAAAATACTCACAAGGTGCGTTAAAGGCAAAATGTGAGGTCGTGGAATAGATGAGTCAGGTGTTGAACTGACAAGATTCTGCGGCCTCATTCATCTGATACGAACAAATAGAGTTCCATGAAACGCACATACCAACCAAGTCGTCGAAAGCGCCGTAATAAGCACGGGTTTCGTTCGAGAATGGCAGATAAGGATGGCCGCAATGTGTTGGCAAGACGCCGCCGGAAAGGGCGCAAGAGTCTTTCAGTAAGCGATCGTTACGTTGGCAAATAGTGAATGACGACGGTTGCTGAGCAGCGGTTTCCGCGTTCGATGCGACTGAAGCGTCGGCGGTTGATTGCGCCACTTTTTGAGCGGTCTACCACCGACACTAAGTCTTTGGTAGCAGGGAGTATCCGAATCCTATATCGTTTTGTTCCTCGCAGCGCGACAGGGGCCGATGCGCCCGTACAAGTTGGCTTCGCACCTGGCCGGTGCAGGAATGCAGTGCAGCGTAATCGGACTAGACGCCAGATGCGCGAAACCTGGCGCAGGAACCAGAACCTCATCGGGTTCGAGGCCCTCCCCGCAGCACAGACGCTCACACTGATGGTCCTCCGACGCAGTTCCGACCGTAACCAGAGACTTTCCCAGGACCTCTTACAGGCGATGCACCTTCTGCATCAATCATTAAATAAGAGAGACTAACACGTGGACCGAAATACGATAATCGCAGTCGTGCTGATCACGGCGATCATGATCGTGTGGATGATGATGATGCCTTCCCCACCGCCTCCAGAGCCGGTAGAGGAGGTGACGGAGCAACCGATGGAGGAGGTGACGCAGCCGCCGAATGAAAGCCAGGTGGAACAGGTCGTGCCGGATTTGGCGACTAGCCCCGTTCCAGCTACCGTGCCCGCCGCACAGACGGCGCGGGAAATAACAGTGGAAACCGATCTGTATACTGCTCGTCTCTCGGATTTGGGGGCAACACTGAAGAGTTTTGAACTCAAAGAGTATTTCAAGTACGATCAGGTCAGCCGGGTTCAACTGGTAGACAGCACCAGTCCTGGGGCGATCAGTGTAGGATTTCAGTCACCAGGAGCGCGCAATATTGATACACGAACCATACTGTTTACGCAGCGTGATTCAACCGATACGATCAATGCAACCCAGAGCCCAGCCATCGTGGTATTTGAAGCCGCAATTGGTAGCGGTCGTCTGCGGTTGGCATACACGTTCACTCCCGGGGACTACGAGGTCGGTTTGGAAGTCGCTCACTTCAATGCGGCCGGATTCCAGACGGCGGAAGGATATGAACTGGTTTGGAATGGTGCGATCCCGTTCAGTGAAGATGTGGATTATCGAAAAGAAGAAGTCAACAAGGTCGGTGCATATGCCCGAAGCGGGAATGATGTGGAGGGAATTAACCTACAGAGAGACCAGGTCGTGGATCGGACGCTGCGGGGCAATGTGTCCTGGGTCGGGGTGAAGAATAAGTATTTCGGTGCAGTGGTCCTGGCCGATGACCCGGCAAGAGAGGCGGAGCTGCTCGGTGAGCGTCTCGGAGAAGTTGATGACCCGGAGGTGACTGTCGATTTTCGTGCTAGCCTGTTTGTTGGTCCCCCGGATGAAGCTCCGGATACCTACCGAATCTATCTGGGTCCGCTCGAATACCGCAAGATCAGTCGCTATGATGGGGTCTACGGGATGGTAGACTATGGCTGGGATGCTTTTGAGTGGATGACAAGGCCGCTCGCAATCGCGGTGTTTATTCCAGTATTCGGATTCCTGAGCAGCATCATTGAAAGTTATGGTCTGGTGATCATCGTCTTTTGCTTGTTGATCAAGGTGGTTCTGCTTCCGTTGACGCTCAGCTCTTACAAGAGTATGGCGAAAATGCGGGAACTGCAACCCAAAATGCAGGAGATCAAGGAAAAATATCCTGACAATCCGCAAAAGCAGCAGGAGGCGACCATCAAGATGTATCGCGAGTCCGGCACCAATCCTCTGGGAGCCTGTTTGCCGATGCTGTTACAGTACCCCATCATCATTGCTCTATGGCAGTTTCTTCAGCAATCCATCGAAATTCGACAGCAGGGCTTTCTCTGGGCTCCTGACCTTTCCGCTCCGGATGTAATCTTGAATCTACCGTTTGCAATTCCGTTTTATGGGGACTTCGTTGCAGGTTTCACGATTCTCATGGGTCTGTCCATGATCGTGCAGATGCGGATGCAGGCAACCCCGGCGTCCGGGCCGCAGGCAAAAATCTTTATGTATATGATGCCAGCGATGATTTTCGTGATTTTCAATCGTTTGCCATCTGGACTAAGCTTATATTATTTCTGTTTCAATGTTTTTTCGGCGGTGCAGCAGCAGTTCATCAATAAATCGATGAAGAAGAAAGCTGCTTCAGAAAAAACCGCAGTCAAAAAATCAAGCAAAATCAAGCCGGTAAGAGGAGTCGTCAAAGGCTCTAGAAAGAAGGCTCGTAAGTGATTCACCATGCTCGCCCAGGATACGATTGCGGCGATTGCGACCGCACCCGGTCTTGCGGCGCTTTCAATAGTTCGTGTGTCCGGGCCCGAGGCCTGTCCAATCGCATCCACCTGTTTTTCGGGGCAGAGCCTTGAGACGGCTGCGTCCCACACTGCCCATGTTGGCATGTGGGAGAGTCCTGAGGGCTCCAGGATAGATCAGGTTGTGGTGACGGTATTTCGCAAACCCCGTACCGCAACCGGAGAGGATGTAGTGGAGATTACCTGCCACGGAGGGGACTATGTGGCGGCATTGGTGCTGCAAAGCTTGGTCGATCAGGGTGCCCGACTGGCACAGCCGGGCGAGTTCACTCAGCGTGCCTTCCTGGCGGGGAAAATGGATCTTGCCCAGGCGGAAGCAGTCGCGGACTTGATCCATGCCTCCAGTGAGCAGGCACACAGGGTTTCCTTGGCAGCTTATGAAGGGCATTATTCAGAAGGACTTGAAGCGCTGCGGACGGCAATCCTCGAATTGTGCGCACTGGCGGAACTCGAAATTGATTTCACCGATGAAGATGTCGAATTTGCAGATCGGACCACGCTCCGCAATCTGATTGAGAACGCATTGGGACAGGTGCAGGAATTGCTTGAGTCAACAAGGCTTGGGACCGTTGTGAGAGAGGGAGTTCGGGTCGTAATTGCCGGTCGACCGAATGCAGGGAAGTCCACATTGCTGAACAGCCTTTCGGGTCGGGACCGGGCAATTGTAAGTGAAGAGCCGGGGACGACCAGGGACGTACTGGAGGTTGATGCCGAGTTTGGGGGATTACGTTTTCGCTTTATGGATACCGCCGGGCTGCGAAAAAGCACAGACTCCATTGAGCAGGAAGGCGTTCTGCGTGCCTATCGAATGATCAACAAGGCAGACATCGTGGTTTATGTTTATGATCTTGTCTGCGGGCTTTTAGAAGAAGATCAAACTGCATTGAATAGCCTAGACAACATGCCCGTGGTTCTGGTTGGAAACAAGGCGGATCTTGTCCCGAAGAGAAAAAGGAAGGGATTGCAGTTGGCGGCAATCGATGGCCCCAAGGCGGTGGAGCCTCTGGTTCATGCACTGCTTGAGCAGGCGACAAAGAGCTACGGGAATGCAGACGCATCTAGAACGGTGATCAATGCGAGGCATAAAACCCATCTAAAGAATGCACATCAGGCACTTTTGGATGCGAGAGTGGCACTGAATGCAAATCAGCCACCGGATATTTTTTCATTGGATTTGCGAGCTGCCGCGCGTGAACTAGGGATGATTACCGGTGTTATTACCAACGAGACGGTACTGGGGACAATCTTTTCAAGATTTTGCATTGGTAAGTAGTACAGACATGGACTTAAGCTTTGACGTTATCGTGGTTGGTGGCGGGCACGCAGGGACAGAGGCGGCAGCAGCCACCGCTCGTATGGGTGCTCGTACACTTCTGATCACTATGAGCCTAGAAGCGATTGGCCGGATGTCCTGCAATCCAGCAATTGGCGGGATTGGCAAGGGGCACATTGTGCGTGAGATTGATGCGCTGGGAGGCATCATGGGCTCTGCAGCAGACGCGGCCGGTATTCAGTTCAGGATGCTGAATCGCAGGAAAGGGCCGGCGGTATGGGGGCCCCGTGCACAATCAGACCGGATTGAGTATGCAACCTTTGTTCGAGAAGCCCTGGAAAACATCCCGGGACTCTACATGCGTGCCGACATGGTGACGGCCCTTGAGGTGGACCATGGCCAGATTTGTGGGGTACGGACTCGACTGGGTCGTACCTATGGCGCGAGGGCCGTGATCCTCACAAACGGTACGTTCATGAACGGTTTGATCCATGTTGGGGAGCGTCAGTTTGGGGGTGGGCGTATGGGGGAGCGGCAAAGCACCGGTCTGACCAGCCAATTGCATGAATTAGGGTTTGAAAGTGGCCGGCTGAAGACAGGTACACCACCACGTGTAGATGGAACTACGATTGACTACACTGCAACGACAGAGCAGCCGGGAGATGAAAATCCAAGCCCCTTCTCCTTTATGACCGATGAATTGGCCAAGGATCAACTCAGCTGTCATCTCACCTGGACCAATCCAGAGGTGCATGCAGTCCTGCGAAAGGGATTTGAGCAAAGCCCAATGTTTGCGGGACGGATCGAGGGTGCGGGTCCGAGATACTGCCCTTCCATAGAAGACAAGATTGATCGATTTGCCGCAAAGGAGCGTCACCAGCTTTTTCTGGAGCCGGAAGGTCGACGAACAACAGAGGTGTATGTAAACGGATTTTCAACGAGTTTGCCGGAAGAAATCCAGGAAGAGGCCCTGCGCAAGGTGCCAGGGTTGCAGCATGTCCACATGCTGCGCCCAGGGTATGCGATTGAGTATGACTATTTTCCGCCGCATCAGCTTCAGTATTCCCTGGAGACGAAGAGGGTTCGCGGGTTGTTTTTTGCAGGACAGATCAACGGCACGACCGGGTATGAGGAAGCGGCCGCGCAGGGGCTCATGGCAGGGATCAATGCGGTCCGCAGGCTTGGCGCAGAAAGCCCGGTGATTCTTCGCCGATCGGAGGCGTACATCGGGGTCCTGATTGATGACCTGATTGCCAAAGGGACGGAGGAGCCATATCGAATGTTCACGTCCAGGGCAGAACATCGTATGCTGCTTCGTCAGGATAATGCAGACGAGCGACTCACCCCTCTGGGACAACGTCTCGGGTTGGTATCCGAAGCCCGCTATCAGCGAATGCGAGTGCGTCAGGAAGCGGTAAAAGCGATTATTGCGAGGCTATCAGAGCATACAATTCATCCTGAAGCATGTAATTATTATTTGAAAGAAGCTGGAACTACTCCAATTAATGAGCCAATCAAGGCCATTCAGGTCGTACGGCGTCCAGAAGTGGGCCTGAAGGATCTGTTGGAGGCGGCCGGGATTGCCAGTCAGATCGTGGACCCAGCTCCAGGAATGGAACCGGTCGAACAACTTGCGGAAATCTCGATCAAATATGCCGGATATGTAGCAAGGCAGGAGGAAGAAGCAAAAAAGATGATTGCCATGGAGAGCCGACAAATTCCCCGAAGCTTCAACTTTGCTGAAGTCAATAATATTACCATGGAAGCCCGAGAAAAATTAAGCAAAATCCAACCCGAAACGCTCGGACAGGCTTCGAGAATCAGCGGCGTAAGTCCAGCGGATATTGCCGTTTTGATGGTGCTCTTGGAGCGCTGAGAGAGAGTAAACAAAAACAATGTTTCACGTGAAACATTTCCCGCTACCAATCCGACCTTGGCAGCGGGAAAAGCTTCGAGCCTACGCCAATCTCCTGCAGAGCTACAACAAGCGGTTGAACTTGCTCTCGAGGCGCACGACAGCAGAAGGATTTATTGAACATATTCAGGAGTGTCTGGCCTTTGTAGAGCAGCCATTTGCCGCGGGATCTTCGCTAGCAGACTGGGGCACGGGGGCAGGGTTGCCCGCGATCCCCATGGCGGTCATGCTTCCAGATGTGAAGGTGTATGCAGTTGATGCGGCTCAGAAAAAAATTCACGCGGTCAAAGCATTCAAGCGGGAGCTGGATCTGCCGAATTTATATCCGTGGCATGGCCGGGCAGAGGAGTTTCCCTTTGAGATCCAATGCAGCGTGTCACGAGCGACCGCCCCACTTCGCACCCTGTGGCAGTGGCACACGCGTGTTGCGACATCGGAAGGAGTCCTCTATTGTCTCAAAGGGGGTGACTTGAGAGCTGAGCAAAGGGAACTGGTAACGGGTTTCCCGGCGATTCAAATCAAACAGATACCGGTGTCGGGTTCTTCCCGGTTTCTGGTTCAGGTGAGGTCTGCTCCGCTGCCATCTGGCAAAGAATCTCATAAGCCGCTTCCACCGACGGAACATCCTGCACAATAGCGCGCATCTTACCCGCCTTTGATTCTTTGAGAACGTACTGATTCGAGAGCGCGTCGAGCGCTCCTAAAAATGAATCAAACTGTTCCAGGTAGAAATGTTGATCCTCGTAGCTGTCCGGCAAGCACAAAAATAGCCGCTGGTTTCGGTATGATATCCGGGGAAGACGCAGGGATTGCCCAATCAGCCGCATGCGAGCTCCCAAGAATAGTTGAGAAGCCGGGGCCGGAAGTGGGCCAAACCGGTCACGGAGCTCCGCTTCTAATTCGTCAAGTGCAGATTGTTCTGTAGCTTCTCCAATCCTGCGATAGAGGGCCAGGCGTTCGAGGTCATTGGACACATAGGGTTTGGGAAGGGAGGCATTCACCTCAAGATCGACAAGGGTATCTTCCGGCAGCGGGAGGTCAACATCCTTGAAGAGTTCGGAAAAGTCCTCATTGCGCAGCTCTCTAACAGCCTCATCCAGCATCTGGTAATACGTACTGAGCCCAAGGTCTGCAATAAAACCGCTTTGCTCCCCACCGAGAATGTTTCCTGCGCCCCGGATATCCAGATCCCTCATGGCAAGATGGAATCCACTCCCAAGGTCACTGAATTGCTCAACGGCCTGCAGGCGCTGGCGAGCATCCCGGCTCAGAGCATGAATGGAAGGGACCAGCAGATAACAAAATGCTTTGCGATCACTTCGACCGACCCGCCCACGCAACTGATGAATCTCTGCCAGGCCAAATAAGTGTGCCCGATCAACAATAATGGTGTTGGCATTTGCGATATCAAGCCCATTCTCCACGATGGAAGTGCATAACAGGACATCAAACTTGTGATCAACAAAGTCGGTCATAACCTGCTCAAGCTCCGCGCCGGGCATTTGACCGTGACCAATGCGAAAGCGGACACCAGGGACAAGATCCTGCAGCTTGATCAGCTTGTCTCCAATGGAAGCCACACGGTTGTGAATAAAGAAGACCTGCCCTCCGCGGTTAACTTCATAAAGAATCGCATCACTGATCAGTGCCCAGTCGGAGGAATGAATTTGCGTGTGGATGGGTTGCCGGTTTGGTGGTGCAGTATTGATGATAGAAAGGTCACGCGCACCGATGAGAGAAAATTGCAGCGTACGGGGGATTGGAGTCGCGGTCAAGGTCAGCGTATCCACATTGACGCGCAGTTCGCGCAGCTTCTCCTTGATTCGAACCCCGAACCGCTGCTCCTCGTCTATGATCAGAAGCCCCAGATTTGAAAAGGAGACATCCTTGGAAACCAGTCGATGGGTGCCAACAAGAACATCTACTTTTCCCTGGCTCACATCAGCAAGCAGTTTTCGGGCGGCTGCACCCTTGACACGGCGTGAGAGCACTTCGACCCGTACGGGAAACTGCTCCAGGCGTTTACGAAACGTGAGGTAGTGCTGCCGAGCCAGAACTGTCGTGGGGACAAGCAATGCAACCTGTTTCCCATCCTGAACGGCTTTAAACGCAGCCCGAACCGCTACCTCCGTCTTTCCAAAGCCAACATCCCCACAAACCAGGCGATCCATCGGGGTCGCAGATTCCATGTCACGTTTGACCGCCTCCGATGCTTCATACTGATCGGGTGTATCCTGCCACGGAAAAGAAGCTTCCAGCTCTTTTTGCCAAATCGAATCCGGCGAAAAAGTATACCCCTCGGAAGATTTGCGCTGGGCATAGAGGTTGATCAATCTCCGTGCAATATCCTTAATCCGCTTTTTTGCCCTGCGT
This sequence comes from Bacteroidota bacterium, assembly GCA_026702635.1. Classification (GTDB taxonomy): domain Bacteria; phylum Bacteroidota; class Rhodothermia; order Rhodothermales; family Bin80; genus Bin80. The sequence continues at coordinate 12,231 of JAPPBZ010000179.1, read as the reverse complement.
TTGGTGCGTTCCCATTGTCCTGATCCTAATCGGGTCAGTGAAGGGACCTGGCCGTCTTTTCCCGCATATTTGCTGAGCTTGTGCAGAGCGTTCACATTCACGAATACGACATCGTCACGCGCGTAAATGAGCCGCACGGCCTCTTGGCTGCGCCCTTTGACCGTGATCACTTTAAGCCCCGCGAACTTACCGATTCCAAATTCCTTGTGCACAACAAAGTCCCCAGGTTTAAGATTTTGCAGTTCCTGGAGGCGAAGCCCGCCCGTACGGGAGGCTTTTCGAGTGCGCGGACGAAAATACCGGCCGAATATTTCGTGATCGGTGTAGACTGCAAGGCCAATGTCTGGTAGCGAAAATCCGCGATGAAGAGATGCGACCACGAAGGTCAATTTGTCAGAATCCTGCAACTCGTCCAAGAGCGATTCTAAACGCTTTTGCTGGGCGGAGCTATCACAGATGATGTAGGTGTGCTTCCGGCTAGGCTCTGTTAAGTCCGAGCGGACAAGATCCATATGGCCACCAAAGGAGGGCTGCGGACGAGCACCGACCTGAATCACGGTTTCAGGACTCGAATCCGATGCGTGAACATGAATCTGGGTCTTTGATGCATAGCCGCGAGTGAATACATCCGGTGTTAGATATCGTGATTCTGGAACCGGACATTCCGCCCCGGATTGAGCTTTTGATTTGTATCGCTTGTGAATATCCTGCCAGACGGCATCGGCGATTTCCTTCAGTCGGGGTTCTTCAAATAGAACCAGGAGGGTATCATCGGTGATTGAATCCAGCAGAGAAACCCAGGGAGCCCCCTTGGAGGCATGGATCGGTTGGGGGACCAGCCGGGCGCTACTCAGGCGGCTGATAGACCGTTGACTGACGGCATCGAATTCCCGGATTGACTCAAGCTCATTGCCGAAGAACTCGAGACGCAGTGGCAGTCCACCGGAAAACGGGAATACATCCACAATTCCGCCCCGCCATGCAAATTCACCGGCTTCCTGCACGAAAGAGACAGGGATAAACCCTTTATCAGCAAGTAGGTCGACGAGATGATCTGGTGGGGTACGGTCCCGTACGCGCACGGTAATGGACTGCGCCAGCGTTTTTTCCGGTGCAGGCATCCGCTCTAGAACCGCCTGTAGGCCGGCAACCGCCACAGTCTGCTCGTGCATATCAAGCTGTTGCAGCACATCATGCCGCCGGACCATGGGAGCCGAATCCTCAACCTGCTCGTCATCGTACGGTGTGGATCCGAACGGGGGAAACAAGAGGCTTGAAAGGCCTAGTTCCGTCAAATCGCCATGCAACAGGCGTGCATCTTCTGATTCTGGCAGAATGCAAACCAGAGAGCGTCCAGATTTCCAGGCGTGCTGGAGCAAAAATGCAGGCAATGACCCAGGTGCGTCCCGCAAGAGACACACCTGTGCTCTTCTGGCTTGCGTACACCATGCGTAAAACGCCTGAAAAGAAGGAACCCGAGAGAATCGGGAGGACAGTCGTTGTAACGGATTATCAGCCAAACCAAAAGCGAACTTTCTAGTGTTTCACGTGAAACATTGCGCCGCTCAAACGATTTTTGGATTCAATAAAGGCTACTCCAGAGCACCTCGCACAAATCCATTCGATTTTTCTAATCTTTCCAAGGCCTCCTCTTTTGAAACATCACCGAGAATCATGACCAGAGCTGTTTTCACATGGCCGTCGGCGGCTTTAAGTGCTTTCGTTGCCTCCTCATAGTTCAGTCCGGTAACGGTCATGACCGTGCGACGGGATCTTTGGGTCAGCTTTTCAGCGGTCATCTGCAGGTCGACCATCATATTCTGATAGACTTTCCCTAGACGAATCATAGAAGCGGTTGTGATCATGTTCAGGACCAGTTTCTGAGCGGTTCCGCTTTTCATACGAGTTGATCCCATGATGACTTCCGGGCCTACAACGACGCAAATAGCTACATCCACATCCAGAGCAAATGTGGAACGGGGGTGGCAGGTGATGAAGAGCGTCTTGCATCCCGTTTTTTTTTTTTTTTCCATTGCTCCTATCACAAAAGGAGTACGTCGGCTCGCCGCGATACCACAAACCACATCATTTGCCTGTAATCCTCTTTCGCGAAGGGCCTCTGCGCCATCGGAGGCTACATCTTCGGCACCCTCCTGTGATCGGAAAACAGCTTCCTTTCCGCCGGCAATAATCCCCTGAATATCTTCGGGAGAAGACCCAAACGTAGGGGGGCATTCGGATGCATCCAGAATTCCGAGACGCCCACTGGTGCCTGCGCCAATATATATCAGGCGTCCACCGCCTTCCAGTGCGCTCGTTACAATTTCCACCGCTTTTGCAATATAGGGGAGTTGTTCCTTCACGGCTTGGGGGACAAGATGGTCCTCCGTATTGATAATCGTGAGGATTTCCTCTACGGATGCGTTGTCAATATTCATTGAGCGCGGATTGCGCTGTTCGGTAACTAGGCTTTGAAGCTCTTCGAACAGAGGCGGAGGTGCCGTCATTGATGGATGGGAGTAAAAGGCTGGTATACGCTTTGGTCGTGTAAATGAACCAACATGCGAACGAATATACCAAGATTGCGTAAGGGAATTATATACCTGATGCAATGATCCTGCGCTCACTCTGTCTTCGAGGTATGCGGGCGCATGCTGACACGACGTTGACATTGGCGCCTGGGATAAACCTGCTGTACGGACCAAACGGCGCCGGCAAGACCAATATCCTGGAGGCGATTCACTACCTCTGTCTTTCCAAGAGTTTTCTAACTAGTGTAGATCGCTACGTGCTTCAGCGTAGCCAACCATTTTTTGAGGTCGAGGGCAAATTTGAGGGGTCCCTGCGGCGGGAAGTGGAAATACGGATTGCATTTGCTGTACGACAAGGGAAGCGAATGTTTATCAACGGTGCTCCACTTGATCGACTAGCGGATATTGTTGGGGTTGTTCCGATCGTTCTATTTGCACCCAGTGATCAGAACCTGACGTATGGCGGGCCGGAGGAGCGTCGAAAATTTCTGAACAGCATGCTTAGTCAGGCGAGACCGGCTCATCTGGAAGATCTCATCGGATACCGTCGTGCTCTGAGACAGCGCAATGAATACTTGGTCCGCAATCGTATGAATCCGTTGGACATGGACATGATTAAACCGCTCAATGCCGTTCTGGCCAGGATCGGAGGACGAATTGTCGCCCTGCGTGCCGCCTTTCTTCAAAAGTTCAGCGAAGAACTTAAACGTGCATGGCAACAGCTCGGAGAGGCGATAGAAGAACCGGCGATTACTTATCAGGGCCCCATTCCAGAAGAGAAACATTCGTCTGCTGAAGAGGCGGAGAAGGCACTTATATCTGCGCTTGGGGAAGCGGCCAGTCGTGACAGAGAACTGGGGCGAACAACCGTTGGCCCTCACCGCGACGAACTAGTTTTTAAGCTGAATGGGCAGCTGGTGCGGCGCTTTGCTTCAACCGGACAACACCGTTCGTTTGCTATTGCACTCAAGTTGGCGCAGTACTATTATCTGGACTCCCGGTTGGAAGAAAAGCCAATACTGTTACTTGATGACGTATTTGATTCTCTGGACCAGGAGCGGACCGACGTGATTTTAGATTGGCTGCAGGACGCGCCTACGGGACAGAGCATCGTAACCGTTGCAGATGCCGATAGAATACGCTCCCGGATTGCGCAAAAGGGAGCTTCTAACCAATGCATCCAAGTTCTTCACGGAGAAATCATTCCGGATCCGTCGGAGGTATAATGGTCGCTTCTCCAACTAAAGCTTTTTTATTGGCATCAGTGAATACGAAGGTTTCCACCTTCGCATAGCGCCGCTGCTCTAATTTTTCAATAATCTTGACCGAAACACGCACTTCCGAGTTGACACGTACAGGACGCAGAAACCGACATGAAATAGATACTGCCACACTACCGGGGCCGGGAAAGTCCCGTCCAAGAACCTTCGAGATGAGCCCCAGAAGGAATATGCCATGGACAATACGATCTCCAAAACGGGTGTTTTTGGCATATTCAGCATCCACATGGAGAGGATTGTCGTCTCCAGTGATCTGGGCGAATGTCAGGACATCGTCCTCACTAATGAAGCGATGGAAGTCATACGAATCGCCAATCTTGAGAGACTCGAATGAGTGGCCGGGTTTTTGCTGAATCATAGCCGGGATGCAGGTAACAGAAAGGATTTTGCTAAAGATACAATATAGACCTTCATTCTGGCAATCCACGGAAAGGTCACTGCCTCGATCATGAAGATACAGGAACGTCTAACAGAATTGAGCACGACGCGGCGAGGCAAACGTATTCTGCGCATTGCACGGATAAGTTTCACCATTGGCATCGTTTTGTTCATGGTGTGGCAATTGCGCGAGTACGATTTCCGCAGCGTGTTTCAGGCGCTGCCGAAGAATCCCGGGTTCTACGTGCTGCTGGTTGTACTGTACTTCCTTTTACCCACGATTCAGTTTTTGGCTTACCGGGTTGTATGGGATTTCCGTCCAGGTCCTGCAATCCGGGCCTTTATCAAAAAGCGTATCCTGAACAGAGATGTTTTGGGGTACTCCGGCGAAGTATACATCTTCGCCTGGGCCCGGGATCATGTCGCGATGTCGAATCGGTCGTTGATGGAGTGTATTCGGGATATGAATATTATTTCCGCGGTTGCCTCGACACTGACTGCAGTACTGTTGCTTGCTTTTTTTGCCTTGGAGGGACAGGTGAATGTGCGAGATCTGATCGGAGAAACACAGGCGGCCGTCCTTATTGGTGGAATTGGGGGTACCCTGCTGATCCTTTTAGTGCTCGTGTTTACGCGCCGGAAATGGCTTTTCTCTATGCCGTGGAAGGAAACACGAATGGTTTTTGGGCTTCATGTTGCCCGTGTACTTGTAAGGCAGGTTCTGGAAATCACCATGTGGCATCTTGCAATGCCTGAAGTTCCGTTAGAGACATGGTTTACATATGCTGCAACTTCTATTGTCGTCTACAGACTACCGTTCATACCGAACCAGGACCTTGTTGTCGCTGGAGTTGCAGTGGGTATTGCGGGAGCGTTGACGGTCTCCGAACCGCACATTGCTGCGCTCTTTGTTGCTGTGGCATTAGTAAACCGACTGATTAATCTACTCTTTTTTACAACCCTTTCGGTTCAAATACCAAAAGAGGCGATCCCTGTGACCAAATAGCTTCTTGACGCGTCAAGAAGCCCCGCCTTTTTCCCAAAAATGCGCGCGATCACAATCCTTTCTCTGTTCATTTTTGCGAGTTCATGTACCCCGAGTGCCTCTGCCCAGAAGTCTCTGGTCATTGAGGACTTTGGGAGCTATGAAATAGGTGGTCTTCCCAGTTTATGGAGAATACCGGACAAACGGTCAAGAACGATGCGAGTCCTTCCACCAGATCATGCCAAACCCAATGATTACGTGAAGGTGGTTATGGGAGAGGGAGGGCAGGTTCTGCGGGCATATACACAAGGGGAGTCTGTGCAGATCGCTTTGCCAAAAGGGGATGGGCTTGAATGGGATGTGGACCAATTTCCCCGGTTGCGTTGGCGCTGGCGGGCGGATCAGTTGCCAGAAGGGGCAAGAGAAGACCGGAGAAGCCTGAACGACACCGGAGCGGCCCTGTATGTTGCGTTTGAGTGTAATGACTGGCTTGGACGACCCTGTACGATCAAGTACACCTACAGCAGTACACTGCCCAAGGGGGCATTAGCTCGCTATGGGAAGCTTCAGGCATTGGTTGTTTCCTCAGCTCTTGAGATCAAAGAGGGGTGGATTGAGATTGAACGGAATGTCGTCGAGGATTATGAGATGTTCTTTGGCAGACAGCCTCCACAATTCCCGCTTTATATCATGTTATGGAATGACAGTGACAATACAGGAGGAGTGGCCGATGTATACTTTGACAACATCGTAGCACTTTCTGGAGAATGACGTTCCTCTTTGCCCGGTTACGTGGATGGATCCGTACTGTGGTACGGTATCCTGGCCCCGTGCTGGTGACGGCTCTCTTGATTTCCATTGGCAGTGTAATGCTCGCAGGGCGGTTGACGATCGACCCGGATTTTGCCAACCTGATTCCCGAGTCTTATCCCAGTGTTGCGTCTCTTGAGAAGATCCGGGATACGATAGGTGCAGGGGAAGTCTCGGTGGATCTGGCAATTGAAAGCCCTTCATTTACCGACAATCTGGCATTTGCACAAGCTCTGGTTCCCCAAGTGATGGCATTGCGGGATTCGATAACAGACGAGCCACTGTTTTTGAGGGAGGAGCTAAGGAGGGATACAGAATTTATGGCGGATAACGGGTTGTATTTCGCGACGGATGAGGAGTTAAGCACACTGACAACCTGGCTGGAGGATCAGATCGTAGAGGCCAAGCTCGCGGCGAATCCATTCTTTTTCAGCCTGGATGACGAGGAAGAGGAGGAGGACACGGAGGTTGAATCTTTGGAAGAGATCTTCGATCAGATTGTAGGGCCAGAGTATCGGGTGAGCACAGACAGCACGATTCTGGTCGTTCGCTTCTTTGTCCCAGGCTCCTCCTCCAATGTGGATTACATAGAGGCTGTTTATGGTCGTCTTCGCAGTGTGATTCAGCAGGTGGGTCCTTCCGCCTACCACACAGAGATGCAGACGTATCTCGCTGGCCGATTATGGAGACAACGTATAGAAGTGCGTGCCATTACGGACGATGTCGTCGGTTCTTTTGGCGCGGGTGCTCTTGCAGTACTCTTGGTGCTGATGGCTTACTTCTTTGTCAAGGCAATACAGTTGCGCGGAAGAAAGGCGGTCTGGTCCGAGCTCGCACGTGCACCGGTGACGGCTCTATTGATTGGAATCCCTCTTCTGATGAGTTTAGCTTGGACCGCGGCGATAGGATTTTTGGCCTATGAGACCCTGAATCTGTTCAGTTCAACACTTGGACTGGTTCTTTTTGGGTTGGGCATTGACTACGGAATTCATTTTTATGCACGTTATATAGAGGAACGGGGGGCGGGTCACAGCGTGGAGGTTGCCGCAGAGAACACGTTCATGAGCACCGGGCAGGCGATTGCGGTGGGGGCATTTACCACGGCTGCTGCAATGTACGTGTTGATGGCGGCGGACTTTAAGGGGTTTAGCGAATTTGGATTCTTGGCGGGGACCGGAGTGTTGGTTGCATTGATTTCCACCCTCCATGTACTGCCGGCACTGTTGGTACTGTGTGAGCGCTGGAGGATATTACATTTTGAGCGGAGTCGACCGATAAAAACGGTCGTACGTGGACCTCTGGTTGGAGCTCGTGGACTCTTGGCGGGATGTGCTCTCGTTACGGTCATTGCCTTGTTTATGGCGCCGAGGGTTGAGTTCGAATATCGGTTTTCCGTTTTGGAGCCGGAATATGAGGATTGGATCGCAGTCAACTCGAAAGTTGCGGCCGCATACAGCGATTTTAATCGCAGGAACCCCGCATACATTGTTGTGGATCATCCAGCGGAGGCACCTGCGGTTGCAGAAGCGCTACGGACGAGAATAGAGAGGGATACCGTTCTGCATGTAATTGATACAGACAGTTTTCGAACCACTATCCGGGGCGTGGAAACGCTTCAGGACCGGTTTCCACTGGAGCCGGAGAAACAAACGGCAAGGATCGCACAGATTGCCTACATCCGGGATTCACTGCTAACGGATCCGGTTCTGGCAGGAGATGCCGACCTGGAACGCATTCGAAGGGCTGCGCAGACACGGACACCGCTTGCGGTGGAGGATGTACCGGAGCTGTTGAGTCAGCGCTTCATGTCCAAGACGGGGGAGCTAGGGGGTTATATCACGATCCTGCCGGGAGTGGGGCTCTCAGATGGACGCAAGTCCATGGCTTTTGCTGAAGATGTAGCAAACGTCACGACCGCGGACGGGAAAACGTACCACGCAGGATCTCCATCAATTGTTGCCGCCGATGTTCTGCATCTGATGCGGCAGGAAAGCCCGTACATGATATTGGCGACGCTGATTATTGTGACGCTATTGATGTGGGTCAATTTTGGTCGGTTTCGGTGGGCGCTTCTGGCAATGTTGCCGCTGGTTGTTGGCGTGATCTGGATGATTTTGTTTATGCAGCTGTTCGGTATGCGGCTCAATTTCTATAATCTGTTTGTGATTCCGGCAATTATTGGGATTGGCAACGATGCGGGGGCTCATTTAGTCCATCGTTATCGAGAGGAAGGGGCGGGGACGCTTTGGCGTATCCTGCGCTCAACGGGGGAGCATGTCACGATGGGGGCAGCGACGACGATGGTGGGATTTGGGGGACTTCTCTTGAGTTTTCATCCGGGTCTGAACACGATCGGGTCTCTTGCGATTACAGGGATCGGGTCGACACTGCTGGCCGCAATACTGTTTTTACCGGCACTGATCCAAGTACAAGAAGACCGTAGACCCTCCAGCTAACCTCCGAACCTACGGGGGGCCTGGACCCGTGCGGTAAACTGCATCGTCAAGGCTACTTTATCCACTTAAATACAAATCCCGGTTCAGGGAGCGATTTTTCGGGAGCCATGAAGGCCTAACTGTCCCCGGAATATTCTTTTCAGATCGCAAAAGCCGGATTCGGCCAACACAAAGATTGCCGAATCCCGCAGAATTATGGGCAAAAAAGCAGAGGATGTGATTGGATCGGAATGGGTTTGCAAATCTGAATATTTTTTCGTAAAATATGTATGACATCTTACATATTCCATACGCCGGCTATGACTCAGTACCTTCAAGGTTTCGCGTACGCGGCCGTTCTCGTTCTCGTGCATATACTGGCATCCGTTCCTGCGAATGCCCAGTCCGGCAAAATTACCGGTGTCGTCACAGATGTTGCCGGGGAAGGGATGGTTGGCGTGAATGTGCTGATCACCGGTACAACCAGAGGATCATCCACGGACATAGATGGCCGATTTTTTATTCTGAATGTAGAGCCCGGCACCTACAGCCTGCGTGCATCCTTTATCGGATTCCGAGCCGTGACGCAGTCCGAGGTCATCGTCAACATCAATAAGACGACAACGATTGATTTTATCCTGGAGGAAGCAACCGCCGAAGGGGAAGAACTACTCGTCATTGCTGAGCGACCAGATGTCGAAGTTGATCAGACAGCCACCCTGGAAATCATCCGCCCGGAAGAGGTTGAGCAGATTGCCGGTATTACCGACCTGTCTGATGTATTGGGACTTCAGGCAGAGGTGAATGACGGGCATTTTAGAGGGGGACGATCTAACGAAGAACTCTACGTGCTGGCTGGCATGGGGATTGTTAATCCCCTGAATTCATCGCGTTCATTCACACCCATGTTGAGTGCGGTGGAGGAGGTGGAGGTCATTACGAGTGGATTTGCAGCCGAATATGGCAACGCGATGAGTGGGGTCATTAATATCTCAACCAAGGAAGGTGGAGACTCGTGGAGTAGTCGTGCTGAGATTCGTACACGTGCACCCAGCTACAAGCACTTCGGGGGAAGTGTGTTTGACCCGGCAAACAATCCCTATATCCGCCTTATGAATAACCTGGAGTGGTGGGAAGCTCCTGATCCCGAAAATGATGATAAACCAAGGTGGCAGGGTGCGATAGGTCGTGGATTTGGATCTAGGGTTGACCCTGAGGAAGGAGCACAGCTCGCATACGATCTGTGGAAGAGGACCCACCGCGATGTTGGATATGAATACAATAACCGCTGGGATGCACTCATTGATTTTACGCTTGGTGGGCCAATTTCCGAGACCAGCCGCCTGTTTGTAGCAACCCAGATTAACAGGGTATGGCCTATGCTGCCAACACCGGAAGCAGACAGGCAGATGCAGGTGATGGGGAATCTGGTAATGAAGCCCGGGTCAGGCAAGAAATTGAAGCTGAACGCAATGTATGGCAACACCTATCAGCAGGAATTCAGCTATTCTTCAGGCGGTTTCTACAGATGGGTCTATGATCGTGTGATTGGCGCGAACAAAATCCTAGACCAAAGTGCAGGGATTGGACTTGTCTATTCCCATGTCCTGAGTGATCGTACCTACTACGAGCTTACTGTGAATGGTATGCGAACAAAGCTTACTGAAGGGGTGGATGTCATTGATCCAGAGCGTTTTCGGGATGACATCTCGGACGGTTCCGTCTGGGAAAGACTCTACTGGGAGGATGGATTCCGAACCGGTGTGATGGATGATGACTTTTTCGATGAGGAATCCTGGACCTACTCGGCGGTCGGGTTTCTGACCAGCCAGGTCTCCAATAATCACGAAATCAAAGTGGGGATTCAGGGCAACCTGTACGATATAGATGTGGAGAATCGACTAAATCATTCCTCCCAGTCCAGTGCCGTACGGGAATTCTATCAGGCGAGACCCTACGAAGGGGCTGTGTATGTTCAGGACAAGATGGAATTCAAGGGGATGATTACAAATGTAGGATTGCGTCTGGATTTCTACGATCAGAATGTGCAGTACTACACCGATACGTTCTCCCCATTCAGGGATCCATCAAATCCCGCTCTCATCAATGAAAGGGATGCCGCAACCGAAGACACTCCCATCGTAGCACGGTTGCAGCCTAGACTTGGGTTTTCATTCCCAATTAATGAACGTGCGGTATTCCACCTCAACTACGGCAACTATCTCAAGCGCCCCGGCCTGGAAAGCCTGATTGGCAGCAGAACGACGCTCTTCAACGAAAACCTGGGGACTGTGGAGCCGAGACGCCTTGGGAATCCCCTCTTAAAGCCGGAAGAAACCAAGAGCTATGATGTAGGCTTGGTGCTGGGCATCGCGAGTGGGTTCACGCTTGATGTGAGCGGATACTACAAGGACGTGAAAAACTTGATTCAACGCGTGGTTTACATTGATTCAAACGATAATCTATATGAGTCGCTCGGGAATCGGGATTACGCGAATATTCGCGGCTTCAGTCTGCGTCTGAATAAGCGCAGAGGGTTTATTTCCGGATCAGCCAGGTACCATTTCTCGGTGGCTACTGGGAAAAATTCAACGCCCACCGGACGCAGCCCCATCATTGATGAGACCAACGAGCAAACCCAAGCCCCAAGCCCGCGTGACATCCTGCTCAATTTTGACCGGCGGCATGCGCTTGTATTGATTGCCGGAGTCAATCTGCCGCAGAATTGGGGCCCAAGAATTGCTGGTGGCTATCCACTGGGTCGCCTTAGAATCAACTTTCTGCATGATTCCAGAAGTGGCAGGCCCTATACGCCTAGCGAATTACTGGGGGACAATTTTGCAAAGCTAAACACTGAGCGTACGCCCTGGGAGCATAACACGGACCTTAAGGTGACGAAAACCGTCGGTGCAGGCTTTACCGAGTTAGATGTATTCGTTGAGATCTTCAACCTCTTCAATGCGCGTGTATTCGACTACAACAGAGTTTTTCTAGATGCCGAAACGTTACGTCGCTACGAAAATGGAGAGGATATTGAGTTCGCCTTGCCGGATAGCAACAACCCAGATCTCGCGGCCACGCAGACGTTCCGGATCTATGACAATGCACCCCGCTCCATTCGATTGGGTGTGGTCTTCAACATGTAACCCTGACACTGCAGAAATCCTATGAACCGCGTTCTGATATTTATTCTCATGGCGACGACAGCGACGCTGTCGGTTGCAGAGGCACAGGTCTTGCGGGATAAGCGTGTGCACCGTCGTGGTATGCTGCACGAGACGGTCTATAATACTGGTGAGATCGGTCGCAAGTGGTTTTATAGAGACCATGATATCACGTTGGATCCACTCATGGAGTGGCCGGGGAATTCTGCCACAACCATTGATGGACTTCAGTACAGTGGCCAGCACAATATTATCGGAGGCGGGATTTCGATTTCAGCTTCATACAGCGGAACGAACATATTCAACCTTGACGAACGCATGTTTTCGTTTGGCGGATCGTCCGGACAGCATGTGCCAATCACCGTTGCAGGGGTATATTCGTTCCCGATCTCCATTGAACGCATAGAAAATTATCCTTTGTTGGAAGACGGAAGCTTGAATCCGGCTTACGATCCCGATGAAGCAGAGGAAATCATTGTCGCTCAGTGGGGGACCAATACCGGGATCACAGTCACACGTACCTCGCGAGCCTGGAGCTATCCAGACTACGATGACCTGATCATATTCGAGTACACGTTCGAAAACACTGGGGATAAGGATGGTGATGGCAGCCCTGATACCGATGAGCACCTCATGGAGTGTCTCATC
>JAPPBZ010000142.1 GCA_026702635.1 Bacteroidota bacterium | reverse complement strand
CCAAGCATCCGTATGGTATAGGTCGGCGGGTCTAGTGTTTTCTCTATGTCGGAAGCCTGAAAAAATGAATGCTCTGCCGTAGCAGCACGCACCATACCAAGCCTGTCTTTGTATGACGTGAGTTGGATCGTCGACTTATGAGGCGGAGCATAGGCGGGCACCCATAAAACTAGCGCCAAATTAAACTGTGAACGTATCGTCTCAGCAATAATGGAATGCGCAATATGCGGTGGATTGAAACTACCCCCGAAGATCCCCACCTTCATCGGATACATACTATAAGGTTGGGCTATCCGCAATCAACTCATCCAGTCTCCTCTCCGCCAAGTCACCGAGTTCCCTTGCTTCATCCATAACCTCACTCTCAGGGAAGAGGTCCAGCAGCCTTTGGTAGTGTGTGATCGCTTTCTGAAGCCGCTCAGGCTGACGTGCTTCAATGCTCTGTGCACTGAATTCTATGTAGCATCGCATCGCACCTAACAGGGCATCGTCTGCTAGTGGGGTATCAGGAAATTTGTCAAAGACCACCTCATAAGACAGAGCTGCTGCCTGGTAAAGTCCTCGTCGCTCATAGAGCATTGCAGCATGGAACTGCTTGTCAGCCAATTTCTGTCGCAATTCCCCAACACGCAGAATGGCAACCCCCACGGAGTCATGATCTGAATAAAGCTGGATGTATAAGTTGAAGGCTTCCACACCTCTCCGCGTATCCGTCTGATCCAGTTCAATTTGCGGAGATCTCTCAAAAAATGTCATCGCCCGCTCAAACTCCGCATCTGCGGCCCGTGGATCAGCTCTGTAAAGCTCCGAAAAACGCGTGTATTCGCTTGCTGCCAGAATGTAGTCCCTGTTCTTTCGGTATGAACGTGCAAGGTAGAGTTGTGCGTTGGCCGCCCACTCGTGGGTTCGTCCAAAATCGAATACGCCCTGAAAATACTGCGCCGCCCGACTGTATCGACCATCCTCATAGTGAGCCAATCCCTTTTCGTATGCATCACTGGGCGAATCATAACTAAGACGGCCAGATCCCGAGCATCCCGCTAGTAGCAGGAAGGAGATGATCAATACTTTTTTCATCGAGAAATGCGATAATTCAGTGTCGGCGAATTCGTTGCCTTGAAACGTATTCCCCCCTGGGATCATTGCGTGGTTACCTGAATGAGCCCAATTCTGTTCCTGCTAGTGAACAAGCTGTGGCCCAATCGGAGTATGCTCAAACAAGTACAATGCCATGTTATGTCGCTTCTCCCCGAATTGGATGCGCATCCGTACCCCCTCATAGAGTGGTGCATTCAGTAGATGATCTGCCAGGTCTACCCCCTGCCCCAGGTTCTCCAGTAGGAACCCGGTTATATCATATCCTATGTAGGCAAGCTGATCCGGCTCAGCACCTTCATGGGACTGCCGATATGCCCGGATGAACCTGCGTGCCTCCATCCTGGTATTCTGATAATCAACACCGACATAGAATACTCTCATCGCTGTTCCCAGCCTGTCTATATTGAGGAAGAACCAGGGGGATGGCCCTAGTATGTAAGGGGTAAGCCCCGTCGATTGAATGCTGCTTACCCCGCTCTGGACAAGACGGGATGCCTCTCTTTGATTATCATGATAAACGGAGAAGAAGATCCCTTCCGCGGCTGAGAGCGAATCACGCCCGATCAGTTGTGAAAGTCTGACCCAATCGAAGGACGATCCAACCTTATGTGTGAAGCTGGGAGTTATACCGCTTGCCGCCAACTCCTCTATGAATCCTTGTGCCATTTCTCTGCTCACATCATTTCCCGCCTCCTCCACAATGCCGATGGCTTCCAAGCTCAAGTATTCTATCGCCTGACGCGCTATGGCCCGCCCTCGTTCGGCCAACGTAGCATTCGCCTGAAAAACATAGCGCCGACCTTCTGTAAGTGTATTATCCGTAGCTAATGGAGCAATCAGGACCGTTCCATTTTGTTCTGTCACACGAGCGGCAGTATGTACCTGTTCACTGAAAAGTGGGCCAATGACGGCAGATACTCCCTCCTCCACCAATGAACTTGCTGCGAAACGTGCACCTTCAGAAGTATTTCCGGTGTCTCTGAAAATAATTTTCACCTTCTGCTCATTCCTCCGGTTGTAGGCATCAACGGCCAACTGAACTCCAGAAAATAGTGAGTGCGTTATCGCCAGTTCACCGGAGGAAAGCGGCAAGGCCAAACCAAGTCGAATTGCATTATCATTCCATTGAGCATATTGTACATCCCGTCGAGCCACCGCGATCAGACGTGTAGCGTCCGCAAAATAGCGACTGTCGGGGTAGCGATCCTGGAACTCATCCATCAGTTGAATTGCTCGAAGATATTCGCCCAAGCGGTGAAGCGACTTCCCCGCCATCAAGTACGCAGCGGTCGTTTTCTTTTGCACGGGCTCCCGCTCATATACATCTTTGAATTGGACGTAAGCGCCCGGGTAGTCTCCTGATTCAAATGCATCCAACGCAGACTGAAATATCTGCTCTGTATCTGACACGCTGATTGGCTGGGCTTGCGTAGCCGGTGCCAATTCAGCCGTGAACAAAACAATCAAGATCCCTATCTGTCGAACTTTCATCTGAGAACTATTCCCATTCAATCGTAGCCGGAGGCTTCGAACTAATATCGTATGCCACACGGTTAATCCCCCTTACTTCATTCACAATCCGGTTAGCCACATGCCCCAAAAACTCCAGAGGGAGTTTTGCCCAGTCCGCTGTCATCCCATCTTTACTGGTCACGGCTCTGAGTACGCAGACCTGCTCATAGGTACGCTCGTCCCCCATGACCCCCACGCTTTGAACGGGAAGTAGAACCGCAAAGGCTTGCCATACCGAAGTATAATACCCCTGGGTATGCAGTTCTTCAATAAATATTCGATCTGCCTCCCGAAGAAGCTCCAGTGTTTTATCACACACCTCACCAAGAATTCGAACAGCAAGCCCGGGGCCCGGGAATGGATGTCGGCCAATCATCTCTTTTGGCAATCCAAGCAATGTACCTATCTCGCGAACTTCGTCTTTGAATAACTCCCGAAAGGGCTCAAGGATCTCGAATGGATGATCTTCCGGTAATCCACCAACATTATGGTGCGTCTTGATGGTAACACTCGGTCCCTTGAACGATACGCTTTCGATCACATCTGGATAAAGTGTTCCTTGTGCAAGGAATTTTGGTTTTGCACCCAATGCAAATGAGATTGCTGACGTAGCCTCTTCAAAGACATGTACAAATGTGTTCCCAATCACGACTCGCTTACGTTCGGGATCCGTAATTCCCCGCAAGTGTTCCAGAAATCGTTCACTGGCATCAATCGCTTCCAAGCGTATGTGGAAATGATCTCGAAATGTCCGCTGTACACTCTCCCATTCACCATGTCGCAGTAGCCCGTTGTTGACAAAAATACAGGTAAGTTGATCGCCGATTGCCTTGTGAATCAGGCAGGCGGCAACAGAAGAATCCACCCCTCCTGACAACCCCAGAATCACATTGTCTTTCCCCACGACATCCCTGATCTCGGCAATCTTCTGCTCCAGGAAAGAGGCCGGCGACCAATCACCACGGCAGTCACAAATGTTGCGAACAAAATTCTCGAAAATATGACGACCACTCTCCGTATGCACCACTTCGGGATGAAACTGCACACCATAATGCGGGAGTGTCTTATGACGCAGCGCTGCGATGGGCGCACTTCTAGTATCTGCAATGATCTCATATCCCTGAGGAACATCTAGAGGTAGATCTCCATGGCTCATCCAAACTTGTGAGCCATCTCTAACCCCTTTCAGTAGATCATCATCATGGAGAATATTTATCCGAGCACGTCCAAATTCCCGATGCTTTGCCGCCTGTACCCTCCCCCCAATTGAATGTACCATAACTTGCAACCCGTAGCAGATTCCGAGCAAGGGCATTGGTGAGCCATCCTCCCGGCGCAATTGAAGAACCTCTGGGTCCAATTGGGGTGCTCCCTCTTGGTAGACCGAACTCGGCCCCCCAGAAAGAACGATTCCACGCACACCAGTTAACTGCTTTAACTGCTGAATCGGAGTCGTGCAGGGAAGAATCTCCGAGAATACCCCGGCCTCGCGTACACGCCGCGCAATCAGCTGGGTGTACTGTGCCCCAAAATCAAGAACAATGATTCGCTCATTCATGCAAACTGAAGAGCTTATGCCACATGATCAGCATACTCTTGGGCTGACAATAGAGATTCGATCTGGGTAGAATCAGATAGGCTGACTTCAATAATCCAACCCTCACCAAACGGATCACTGTTTACAAGCTCTGGATTCGTCTCAAGCTCTGCGTTATGCTGGTTGATGGTGCCGCTTACAGGAAGGAAAAGATCCGATACTGCCTTGACCGCCTCTACAGAGCCGAATACATCCCCCTGCTCCAACGTCTCTCCTTCAGGTTCCAACTCTATAAATACAATATCCCCAAGCTCCCCCTGCGCAAAATCTGTAATCCCAATCGTTACACTCATCCCGTCTGCATGTACGCGGACCCACTCATGTTCTTCGGTATATTTCAACTCTTCAGGAAGTTTCATCAATGAATTATGTCAGTGCGGCTATTGTAGCATTTGATTCTCCACGAAATGTGTGTCAATTTTGCCAGAGAGGAATGCAGGATGCTGTAACAATTCTTTGTGGAATGGGATCGTCGTAGCTACTCCCTCCAGAATGAATTCGTCTAAAGCACGCTGCATCCGCCGGATTGCCCATTCTCTAGTGGGCGCATACGTAACGAGCTTGGCAATCATGGAATCATAATGGGGCGGGATAACATATCCGGCATACACATGGGTGTCAATCCGGACCCCTGGCCCCCCGGGAGCATGGAACTGCTCAATCCGGCCTGGGCAAGGGCGGAAATTTTTATCGGGATCCTCTGCATTAATACGACACTCAATCGCATGCCCTTTGATCGAAAAATCAGATTTGAAGAGACTTTCTCCCATTGCTACACGGATCTGCTGTTGGATCAGATCAAATCCCGTGACCTCTTCCGTAACCGGATGCTCGACCTGAATCCGCGTATTCATTTCCATGAAGTAAAACTCACCACTTGAATCAAGTAGAAATTCAACCGTACCTGCGCCTTCGTAATTTACTGCTTCTGCGCCTGCGATCGCTGCAGCTCCCATTCGGGCACGCAAATCCTCATCTACAGCAATGGAAGGGGCTTCCTCCAGTAATTTTTGATGGCGTCTCTGGATTGAGCACTCTCTTTCTCCATAGTGCAGTGCATTCCCCTTTCCATCCCCCATGACCTGAAGTTCAATGTGCCGCGGATTCTGGATCAGCTTTTCGATGTAGATATCAGAATTCCCGAATGCCGCTTCCGCTTCCGCCCGTGCAGACTGAAAATGAAGCTCAAAGTCGTCACCATCCATCACGGCACGCATTCCGCGGCCACCACCCCCTGCGCTAGCCTTGATCATCACTGGATATCCAATGGAATCTGCAAACTTTTTCCCTTCTTCCAGAGATGATACGACCCCATCTGAGCCCGGGACCACCGGAACCCCTGCGGCGCGCATCTGGTCTCTAGCACGACTCTTGTCCCCCATGGTTGCAATCGTCTCCGGGGAAGGGCCAATGAATTTTATGTCATGATCTGCACAGATTGCACTGAACAATGCGTTTTCCGATAAAAACCCATATCCCGGGTGGATCGCATCTGCTCCTGTAACCTCTGCAGCTGCCATAATTCGATCCGGTTTGAGATAGCTCTCCGTGGATACTGCTGGTCCGATACACACCGCTTCATCTGCATAACGCACATGCAAGGCATCTTCGTCCGCCTTGGAGTAGACCGCTACGGATTCTAATCCCATCTCTTTGCAGGCACGGATCACCCTTAAAGCGATTTCTCCCCTGTTCGCGATCAGAATTTTCTTCATACGAAGATCCAAATTATGCAGGATCAACGATCAGCAACGGCTGATCGTATTCAACCGCATCACCATCGCTGACAAGGATTTCCAGCACCGTCCCATCTACTTCCGCTTCCACTTCATTCATCAGTTTCATCGCCTCCACGATGCACACGGTCTGACCCCTCTGAATGCGATCTCCAACCTTAACAAACGGATCTGCATCCGGTGCCGGTTTGGCATAAAAAGTCCCCGGCGTGGGGGACAGTACAGGCGAACCCTTTGCGACCGGAGGTTCCGGCGATGGCTCAGATGCGACAGGCGATTGGTTGTCCCGCTGGACTACATCGGTAACTGGCATGGACTCCGCCATAACGACCTGTGCCGGAGGGGCTGCCTGTATTGCTGATGACGCATATTTTCGAACTAGGACGCGTACACCGTCTGCCTCAATCTCGACCTCCGCCGCTTCGCTTTCGGATGCCATTGAGATCAGCTCTCGAATACGATCAAAATCCCTCTTGGACCAATTTTTAGAAAAGAATTTAGGCACTTATTTATATGGTTGCTTCTTGATGAATTGGCTACCCTGTAACCCGTGTAATGTAATCCCCCGTGTCCGTATTGACCCGAATCAAGTCCCCTTCGGAGATGAAGAGTGGAACATTGATCGTGGCCCCACTCTCTAACTTTGCCGGTTTTGTAGCTCCGGTCGCGGTATCTCCCCGAACACCGGGATCTGACTGAGTCACCCGCAATTCTACACTCTTGGGGATTTCAGCCAGGAGAGGTTCTTCGGTTTCTGCATGAAATAAAATATCAATTGCACCCCCTTCCTTTAGAAATTTCCGTTTTGCTACATTTTCCGCAGGTAACGAAAACTGCTCATAATCCTGCATATTCATAAAATGCATCCCGAGCGAGTCTTCGTACAGGAATTGGTGCTCCCGGCGCTCAATCCGCGCACCCTTTACCTTCTCACCTGCCCGGAATGTCTTGTCTACTACACGCCCGGTTCGGACATTCTTGAGTGTCGTCCGAACAAAGGCTCCCCCTTTACCGGGCTTGACGTGCTGGAATTTGACGATCTGCCACAACTCGTCCGCAATTTGCATAGTAAAGCCATTCCGAAAGTCTGTCGTATCTGCCATGACTCCTGCTACGACGCGTGGGTCGCGAAAATATAGGGAATTATATACTACCTACGCGTCTGTTGTACTGCAAAACATCCCTGTTGCCTACTGGAAGGATGCCTCCAAGTGTAAAAATGCACTGAGATCCGAAACCCCCAGCGTCCCGTTATATTGAAACGGCTCTCCATACGTGCAGCCGGCCAGCTGCCCGTACGTACGGGCACGCGCCTCGATCCACTCAAAAAATTGAGCATTGGAGATATAGGTTTCCGACTCGTCGCTGTGCTCCTTATACGCTGGACTGTGGATCTGGGAGCCATAACAACGGAGTGCTTCGGTGCGCCTCTTCCACGTACTGGTCACATCCACAACAAAATCCGGCTCAAAATGCCGTACCTCCGCAAAGTGTAATAAATGCTGAGGGCGCCACGGCGGGGCATCCACACTTTGATCCAGTTTCTCCAATCCAGCATAATAACATGCATTACGAACAAGATGATGTGCAGCCACATGATCTGGATGCCGGCATACAGCGGGATGCGTCATTACGATACGGGGGTGCCATTTGCGTAGCACACGAATGAGGGTACTCAACCCATCGGACGTAATATTGCCGTCGGGCAGCCCAAGGTTTTCGCGTACGGAGAGTCCGAGGATTGATGCCGCCTCACTCGCCTCTCTGGCTCTTAGTTCTGGCGTCCCCCTCGTGCCCAATTCACCGCGAGTCAAATCTACGACACCCACGCGAAGCCCCTGCATCACCGACAAAATCAAGGTCCCTCCCACCGCTAATTCGACATCATCTGGGTGTGCGGCAATCGCCATTATATCCAATTGCTCCGACATTACTTTGCAGCGACCAGATTAAGAATACGCCCAGGTACATAAATTTCCCGGCGGGGAGGGTTTTCTCCCAAGAATCGTCGAACATTCGGTTCCAGCATCGCTGCCCGGATGACCTCTTGCTTATCTGCCTCTGGTGCAATACGGATGGTCGCCCGAACCCGTCCGTTCACCTGTACCGGTAAATCAACTACCTCCTCAGTCAGATATTCCTGCTTGAGTTCTGGCCAGGGAACATAGGCCAATGTGTCCTTATACCCAAAGCAAGACCATAACTCCTCCGCAATGTGAGGTGCAAACGGGGCAAGCAAAAGGACAAATGGTTCTGCAATCTTGCGAGGGATATCTTCCCACTTGAACGCTGCGTTCACAAACTCCATCAAGGCAGCGATGGCGGTGTTCATGCGTAGCTCCTCGATATCGCTCGTCACACGATCAATCGTCTGATGCAGGACACGTAGTTGATCCTGATCAGGTTCCTTCTCGTTCAGAGGATTTTCCGTGATCAGCCGCCACGTACGACTAAGAAATCGAAAGGTCCCGTGAACTCCACGGGTACTCCACGGCTTTACCTGCTCCAGGGGACCCATAAACATCTCATAGAGCCGGAACGCATCTGCACCATACTGCTCAATGATCTCATCGGGGTTGATCACATTCCCACGACTCTTGCTCATCTTGAATGCGCGCACATCCAACTGGATATCCGGTGCTTCACTCAACACAAAGCGTTCCATACTTTTCGCGACTTTATCCTCGTCGATTTGAATCGCTTCCACGATTGCACCTGTGTGGATTTCTTTCCCATCAGTTACATTTTCGGCACTGACCCATTTTCCTGTCGTTGTGTCCCTCCAAGCCGTGTATTCAAGTTCACCCAGAATCATTCCTTGATGAACGAGTTTCGCAAAAGGCTCTGGCGTTGAAACTACACCCGCATCGTAGAGCACCATATGCCAAAAACGAGCATAGAGCAGATGAAGGACCGCATGCTCGGCTCCGCCAATATAGAGATCCACTGGCATCCAGTACTTTTCTAGTTCCGGATCCACCAGTCGTTCCGAGTTTTGGGGATCAATATAGCGCAAAAAGTACCAGCAGGATCCCGCCCATTGAGGCATTGTATTGGTCTCACGTCTGGCTAAATTACCCGTTTCGGGATTCGTGGTCATCAACCAATCTTTAGCCAAAGCAAGGGGGCCTTCCGGCGTTCCGCTCGGCTTAAATTCGTCCAATTCGGGCAGATTGATGGGAAGCACATCCTCTGGCAACGCCTGTACTTTTTCATTCTCGAAAATCATTGGGATTGGTTCGCCCCAATAACGCTGCCTGGAAAAAAGCCAGTCGCGCAACTTATAATTCACCTTGCGACGTCCCACATTGTGCTCTTCGAGCCAGTCAATAATTCGTGCTTTTGCTTCCTCAATATGGAGACCATTTAGAAATTCGCTGTTGACGGCTACACCATCTCCCGTATAAGCTAGTCCCGTAAATCCAGTAGGCGGCTGAACCGTGCGCCGAATGGGGAGGTCATATTTTGCCGCGAACGCCCAGTCCCGCTCATCCTGACCCGGAACCGCCATGATCGCTCCTGTCCCATAGGAATACAGTACATAGTCTGCGATCCATATGGGAATTGCTTCTTCGTTTGCAGGATTTATGGCATATGCCCCTGTGAACACCCCCGTTTTCTCTTTCTGAAGTTCCGTCCGTTCCAGATCGCTTTTATGCGAGGCCAACTCCTGGTAATTCTGGACTTGATCAAGCTGAGCTTCCGTAGAAATCTGATCTACCATTGGATGCTCAGGAGCGAGTACCATGTAGGTCGCTCCAAAGATCGTATCAGGGCGCGTGGTGTAAACTCGAATCCTGGCGCTTTCCACTCCCTGAACCGGGAAGTCAATATCTGCCCCCTCACTGCGTCCGATCCAGTTACGCTGCATTTCCTTGGTACTCACGGGCCAATCTGTCTGCTTAAGTCCATCCAGAAGCCTTTCCGCATATTCAGTGATACGCAAGACCCATTGGCGCAGCATCCGTTTCTCGCAAGGGTGCCCACCGATATCACTCCTCCCATCTACGACTTCTTCATTCGCGAGTGTTGTCCCCAATTCTTCGCACCACCACACAGGCACCTCTGCCTCGTACGCAAGTCCCCGCTCAAACAACTTCAGAAAAATCCACTGTGTCCATTTGAAATAACTTGGATCTGTCGTATCAACCTCTCGATCCCAGTCATAGGAAAATCCTAGGGATTTTAGCTGCTTCCTGAATCGGCCAATATTCCGCTCAGTCGTGATGCGCGGATGTGTCCCCGTTCGAAGTGCGTACTGTTCGGCTGGAAGTCCAAACGCATCCCATCCAATCGGGTGCAAGACGTTGAATCCGCGCATCCGCTTGTAGCGTGCCACAATGTCTGTCGCTGTGTATCCTTCAGGATGCCCCACATGTAACCCTGCCCCGCTGGGATAGGGAAACATATCCAGTACATAGTACTTGGGTTTAGACGCATCTACCGTAATCGGTGTACGAAATGTCTTATTCGATTCCCAATACGCCTGCCACTGGCTTTCAATTTCCCGAAAAGGGTATGCCGACATTTCTCAATCAGAAACTACAACTGTGAAGGGCTCTCCAAGGATTGTGGAATCGACCGTGAATATGCTGTTTCATCGCTTCCGCTCTAGATTCATCTTACGCGAAGGCATCTTTTACTTTCGAAAAGAACGATTTATTCTTGCCTGTCTGGTCTGGTTGAAATGCACTGGAGTCCTGAAGTTTTTCCAACGCTTTTTTATCCGAATCAGAGAGGTTCTGCGGCGTCCATACACGAATTCGGACTAGTTGATCGCCTTTTCTGGAGCCTCTGAGTTGACCCAGTCCTCGCCCCTGCATACGCAGAACCTTCCCGGACTGGGTTCCTGGGGCGATCTTGACACTCGCCCGCCCCGTGAGAGTCGGCACTTCGATGTCTGTCCCTAGCGCTGCATCGGGAAAAGAAATCTCTATATTGTAAATCAAATCACTACCTCTACGGATAAAATACTCGTGTGCCTTTTCACGGATCTCGATCCGCAGATCTCCCGGTCTTCCTCCGCGAGCCCCAGAGTGGCCCTGACCACGCAAGTTGATGACCATCCCATCCTCAACACCGGCTGGCACTTTCACTTTTATGGATGACTCCCCATCCAGCCGACCCTCCCCTCGACATTCTGAACATTTTTCCTCAATAACCTGCCCTTCGCCATGACACCTTCCACACTCGGACACGCTCACAAACTGGCCTAGTGGTGTTTGCCGTGCCCGACGTTCTTCCCCAGATCCATTACATACAGTGCACACTTTTAATTGGCTCGCTCCCCCCTTTGCCCCACTCCCCTCACAAGTCTGGCATGGGGTCAACCGGCGAACTTTTACACGCTTTTCTGTCCCTTCCGCAATCTCCTCCAGTGTCAGGGCCAACTGCTGAGCAATAGTAGCCCCTGGCTGTCCCCTTTCCCGGGTACGCTGGCGCCTTCCTCCGAAGAAGTCATCAAACACCCCCCCGCCTGATCCTCCTCCGAAGATATCGCTGAATGCACTAAAAATGTCATTTACATTGTCAAACCCTGGCTGCCCACGTCCACCTGATCCGCGTAAACCAGCTTCGCCATAACGATCATAAACCTCACGCTTCTTCTGATCACTCAACACCTCGTACGCTACCGCTGCCTCTTTAAAGCGAGCTTCCGCCGCCTTATCACCTGGATTTCGATCTGGGTGATTTTTCAATGCTTCCTTGCGATAGGCTTTTTTGATTTCTTCTGAGGACGCATCGCGGTTCACACCCAAAATTTCGTAGTAATCACTCATTGCGCATCGGCCTCAGCTGGAACCCCTGGTGCAATCCCCACAATCACCCTCGCATGTCTGAGCACCAGATCCCCCAGGCGATACCCCGCTTGGCTTTCGTACAGTATATGTCCATCTTCTTCGCCTCCGGGGGCAGGTGCCTGCCCTACTGCCTCATGAAGATGCTCGTCGAACGCCACCCCAACAGTCTGAATCCGTTTGAGTCCCAGTTTCTCAAGTTCACCAAGAAAATTCTCGAATACAAGATTAATTCCAGACTGTAAGGACGAGAAGGCATTGTCTTCCGATTCGGCTTCTGCAGCCGCGGTCAAGGATCTCTCCAGATCGTCCAGAATCGGCAGCAGCGTTCGAATCACACCAGCTTTGGCGCGGACCGACCAGTCGGCGCGCTGATTCTCCATGCGTCGACGATAATTGGCAAACTCGGCTGCAACCCGGAGTCGCTGATCTTTCTCCGCAGCCAACTCTTCGACGCACTGCGTCAAGGGATCCTGTATCTTCTCTGTCTCAGAACCATTCACGGATTCATCCCCGTTCTGAGGCTCGTTTTCACTTGCCTCAGAAGGTATCGATTCCCCAAGGGATTCGTCTTTTTCCTCTGAAAATTCTTCAGCCATTCGTATGTACTTGTTGTCTTGAACCTGTAATGGCGGGCCGATCAAGCAGAGAGGCCATCGTTTCTACGAGAGAAATTGCGCGACCATAATCCATACGCATCGGGCCGAGTAATCCAACCGTTCCCGTGCTCTGTCCCACGTTATACCGTGCGGTCACAATGGAGTAAGGGCTTACGGTTTCATCCTGAATCTCACTACCAATCCCCACAGACACCCAGTGATTGGTGTCAAGTTGACTGCCGGGTGCCTGCTCGAAGAGTCGAACGACATACCCCTCGTCCTCAATAAGATCGATGAGTTGCCGTACCTCATTCGTACTCTGAAATTCCGGCTGTGCGAGTAGTCCTCGCGTTCCTGAATGGGTCAGTCGGCCTTTTACTGGGTCACTGAACAGTACTGCTGACTCACTGAGAATCAACTGTACAATCCCGGTCGGGTCATGATCCAGATCTTTGGTTCGCGCAACATAGTCCCGCCGAATTTCCTCAAGTCGCAAGCCTGCCAGTCGTTCATTCAAAATCGATACAATTCGATCCAGATCTTGGCGCCGGATCTCCATATTCGTCTCGTAAACAATCGTTTTCACCAAGAGGCTCCGCACACTGATCACGATCATAATATTAGACTCGGAAAGTTGCACGACATCCAGTCGCTCCAGCACGCCGGTTGAAATTTTTGGGCTGAGAACCACCCCCAGAAGGTTCGACATGCGCCCCAGTAAACGGGAGGTCTCCCAGAAGAGCGTATCTGCATCCCCCATGAGCCGATCGAGCCGTTCGTTGAGCAGCTTCTGCTCCTGTACGGATAGCTCCGGGGTTTCCATCAACTCATTCACAAATGCGCGATACCCTAACTCCGTCGGCATACGCCCGGCAGATCTGTGTGGGTGTCTGAGATACCCCTGTTCTTCCAGATCGGATAACGTATTACGAACGGTGGCCGCACTCAGGCCAAGAGAAGACTGCTTGGCCAGTTTTCGGGATCCCACCGGCCCTGCAGTATCGATAAAATTACGCACAACCAGGCGCAGAATCGCACGCTCACGATCCGTCAGTGTTGAGGATGAAACCCCATGATATGTAGGCCTGCGTTTACTCATAGATAATCTCAATCGCAAAATCCTTGCCGCACCAACAAAGTACAAACCAGCCTGATAAAGACTGTCATTATGTCCGATCAAGCCCGCTGGATGCCGCCCGATTCATGTACGGTCTCCGTATGACGCAACCGCATGTCGCTTACTGCGTACCTTGTACTCTACTTACTCAAATCCGATGCGTTTCTTTTCGACCCTTATTGCCAGCGTTCTTGGCTCACTCATCGCAGTTGGTGTGCTGATTTTTCTTGGTAGCCTGATCATGGCAGGAATCATTGCATCAGCAGTTTCCACCAGCGAAGCCCCTATTTCATCAGAATCTGTGCTGGTATTACAACTATCAGGCCCTATTCAAGAATCCGGGACAGCAGACCCGATCTATGACCTCTTCGACATGCCACAACCCCAGAGCCTGAACCAAATCAGGACGGCTCTCGAGAGTGCTGCAACCGATGAGCGTATTGAAGCGGTGTGGCTGAAACCACAGGGGGCCATTGCAGGATGGCCAACACTCCTGGAAATCAGACAATCCTTGCTTGAATTCAAGGAAAGTGGCAAACCAATTGTGGCATCTGCATCCGGGGATTTTGCGATGCGTGAATCGGACTACTTCCTCGCATCTGCTGCAGACAGTATCTATGCTTCGCCGAGAGCCTTCTTTGAATTCAACGGCTTCTACTTGGGGGTGTCCTTTTATAAGGGGCTTCTTGATAAACTGAATATCGAACCAACGGTCTTGCGGGTTGGAAGCTATAAAGGAGGCATCGAGCCCTACACGCGCGAAAACCTGTCAAGCGAAAACCGGGCACAGTTAACCGCCGTGCTTGAGAACTGGAACGAACTCATGATCCGTACAATTGCTCAGGCGCGGGATCTGAGTACTGAGGCGGTTGCAAATCTTATGGGAGCGGGAGAACTCCTGACTACCGAAGATGCACATGCGGCTGGGCTCCTTGATGGATTACTGCAAAGTGAAGAGGTGGAGTCACGTATCGGTGAATTGACTGGTATAGAGGGCAGGCTGAAAACCAGCAGCTTGTCCCGCTACGCTCCCTCAATACCCAGATCATCGTCCAGCCATGACAGCACGATTGGGATCATACATGCCTCCGGTACCATCATGAGTGGTAGCAGTAGTGATCTGAGTGGAATTCTGGGGTCCGTCAGTTTCCAGAGGGACATGAAAGATTTTCGGGATGATGATGATGTCAAGGCAATCGTACTGCGGATTGACTCACCCGGCGGCAGTGCCACTGCCAGCGAATCCATGTGGCAGGCAGTCAAGGAAACGACGAAGAAAAAACCGGTCATTATTTCCATGGGAGACCTTGCTGCATCTGGTGGCTACTGGCTCGCAACAGCAGGAGACACGATTGTGGCTTCTCCCCACACGGTAACTGGTTCCATAGGCGTCTATGGCATGCACTTCAGTATTGGCCAGATGCTCGAAACCAAACTGGGCATTACCTCAGACCATGTAGCGACCAGCGACTACGCAGACATGTTTTCCGGGATGCGCCCCCTTCGTCCTTCCGAGCGTGCACTGTTTGAGCGCTCCCTGCACGAAACTTACTCTACTTTTCTTGAGCGTGTTTCCGAAAATCGAGACATGTCGATTGAAGCTGTTCATGAAGTGGCCCAGGGCCGGATATGGACCGGACAGGCTGCCCTGGAAGCTGGATTGATTGACAAACTTGGGAACCTTGATGATGCGATCGCACTCGCCGCCGAGATGGCAAACCTGGAAGAAGGTGCCTATCGAATCAAACAATTACCCGTTCCTGAGACCTTGATGGATCAATATCTGGAACTCTTCCTGGCACGAATCCAATCCTTCATGGAATCACCAATTGAAGCGCAACTTCGCACGGAGGCCCGTTTAATTGAGGAAGCGGCTCAGTTGCAGGGAACTCCCATAGCCCGCCTACCTTTGGATATAGAGGGCTATGACTGATGCACCCTGATCTCGCTGCTCCGCCTCATGCACCCACACGTGCTCCCCTCGCGGAACTTCGACTTAACCCACGATCAACCGCTGTTTAAAAGGGGACGACGTCCCTCAATGATTACTATACCGTGACGCAGGCTGTAAATTTGGAAGCCCTTTGCCCAGTTTTGCGAAAAACTGATTTTCAACACATTCTGGGATACAGATCAAGTCCTTCTAGATGGGAACGGATGACGTTTACCAATCACATTATTCTGGAATCCATGAGAGCATACTTTGACCGTTTTGACTCGGCTATCAACGCTTTCCACAGGGCCTGCCCGGCTTCAGAATAATGGCATCGATCGGTTACTGAACTGACTCCGGTATTTGCGTGATTTGTGCTGAGCCAACTGTATCCGTTCGGGAGTAGCTCAGACCGAATCCAAACGGAAAGAGGGGATCTTCACTGTCATAGGGCACATCCTCCAACTGTGCACGAACAGCGTCCATAGACGACGGCAATTCAAACGGCAAACGCCCCGAAGGATCAAACCGCCCGAAAACCGCATCCAGGATCACTTCATCTGAAGCTCCGAAATTAGCCAAGACTGCCACAGCACTTTCCGCTATCTCTGGAATAACGGCAGGGCGATCAAGGTAAATGTCAACGATTGTCGGAAGGGATCGGGTAACCGATAATATTTCGTCCAGCTCCGCCCCCTTAAAATCCAGATCACCCTGATGAAACAATCCCTCCAGTATGCCTCCACCGCGCGGAGGCTCATAGGGAGCATGAACTCTAAGCAGGGCCACCGTGGCCTCAGTGGGATTGCTGACAACCGTAGCATAGCGAGATGCCAAACTGCTGTCTACATTTTGCACAAATATCCGCTCATCAGGCCCGAGAGGCAATACGGAACTGCCGTCTTCTTTGCCATTCTTCAAAAGTACAATAGACTTTCGTTGGGCAATTCGGCCCGCCTCCATAAAGGGGGCAGATCCCACGATTCTATCAGCCGCGCCTTCGTCAACGTATGGATCATCAAACAGTCCAAGCAGGAACTTATCCCTGAGCAGCCGGCTCACGGAGCTGTCCAGGCGTGCCTCCTGAACCCTGCCTGAGTTTACCAACTCAACAATCCACTCTGGATTGGATTCTCCTCCGAATATATCGACTCCAGCTGCCAGTGCTATCTCAGCCCGATCAATAGGAGCCAAATCTTCAACTCCCCATCCCGGAGATTCCAACATGGTAAAACCTAGCAAGCGCTTACTACTCAGGACAGCCCAATCCGTACTGATAACGCCTTCAAATCCAAGTTCCTTGCGCAGCAGTCCGGTGACAATGGAAGGGCTAAAGGCAAATCCGACACCATCTTCGGTGATGCCCACACCTACAGCGTAACTCACCATGATTTGCGCAGTGTTCGCCGCCATAGCACCCTTCACGAACGGCGACACATGCATGTCAAACTTGTTGCCTGGATAGACCTGATCCTTACCATAGGAAAAATGCGCCTCCCATCCATCATCCTGCGGCCCGCCACCGGGAAAATGCTTGGACATCGTTGCGACACTTTCAGTGCCGACTGTGTCACCCTGCAACCCGCGAACGTATGCACGCCCCATACTGGCTGACAGATCCGCATCCTCACCAAAAGTACCATAAACACGTGACCAACGCGGTTCAGTTGCCAGATCTAACATGGGATGAAGTGCGAGCCTGATACCCACTGCCAGATATTCTTGTCGTGCAATATTGCCAAACTCCTCGACGAGAAGTGTATCACGCGTCGCAGCCAAGCCAATGGGTTCTGGCCAAGCGGAAAAATCACCGGCAAACATCGATGCAGCCTCGCTACTAGGAAAGCCATGTCTCGGATCTGAGGCAATAGTGATAGGAATACCCAGTCGCGTACGTTCTGCAAGATTCTGCACGCTATTGTACCAGGCTGCCATAGCAGCAGGATCATGACTCTGCATAATGTTGAAGTGATTCATGTGGCGCCGCACAATCATCTCGGAATTGGTGGGAATCATGAATGTGAAAGGATTGCTCGGCAGCGGTCGCTCCTGCAGAGAGCCATCAGGTAGCGTGCCTATCATATTGATAAACATCATCCCCGCTTTCTCCTCAAGACTCATTTGCGATAACACATCTTGAACCCGCTCCATCACAGGCGCGTCAGGATTTTCGTATTGGTCCATCACACCATTCTTGTTCAAATCTCGATATTGAATACCGTTGGCCTCCAAAATGGGAGCTTCCCCCCCGAGACTTGCTTTGGCGTTATTGGCTGCTATGCCGTAGTAGGCATAGAAACCCAGTACGGCAGCACCGGCCAATATCAACACCCCTAACACGATAATGGTGACAACTCGTAGCATGAGAATTCCTCCCCGTAGCAGATCTATGAATTACATTCGCCATGAAGATACGTATTACGATACCAAAGTGTCCCTCTGGAAATCCCTGTTGGCCGGACCACCTGAACCTGGATCTATCACGCCCGAATGCGCTCTACCAATGCTCGGACTGATTGAACGAACACCCGGAGCAGATCATGGAACGGCTCTATGGAAACACAAAAGTGCGATTTAGTGGACATTGTGCATTCAGAATGCATAATATCCACTCATGCAGTACGGATACATCTACCGGTCACTCGAACCGACCATAAAAGGCAGCATCCGAATTTCCCGCGGTTGTTTTACCCGGTCAAACCAGTCTGGGAAAACTACTCTGCTGAAGCATTTATTTGGCCGTGCAGTGCAGACGCAGCGTACCCTGATGCACGTTCATAAATCTCTTTGGCTCCGTGTGGAGTGGTTATCAAATATCAACAAGAACCCTACCGGTCATCGATTGCGGAATTCCTAACCCCATCAACCGCAAAATCGTGGGAGCAACATCCCCTAACTTGCCCGATTGGATCGGTCCCTTAAAGCCATCCCTAATAATCAGGTGTGGCACGAGCGCAGTAGAATGAGTCGTATTCGGGGATCCATCCTGATTCCGCATACAGTCGGCATTCCCGTGGTCCGCAATGATACTGACACTGTATCCCGCCGCACGAGCGGCTTCCACCACGATACGTACAGCTTCATCAACCGCCTCAACTGCCTTGACCGCTGCCTCAAATACGCCTGTATGTCCAACCATATCTGGATTGGCAAAATTGAGACACACAAAATGGAACTCCTCCTTCCTCAATGCTTCGGCTGCACGATCTGCCACTTCGGGCGCGCTCATTTCTGGCTGCAGGTCGTAGGTAGGTACCTTTGGAGACGCGACCAGCAAACGCTCCTCCCCTTCGAATAATTCCTCACGCCCTCCACTGAAGAAAAAAGTGACATGTGGATATTTTTCCGTTTCCGCCACCCTCAACTGCCGTAATCCGGCGCTCGCTACAACCTCCCCCAACGTTTGATTAAGATCCACCTTGTCAAATGCCACCGGCAACCCAAACTTCTTATCATACGGAGTAAGCGTAGAAAAATATAGCCGCTCAAATGGAACCACCTCGAACTCGGCGCTCGTTGGGCTTTGGGTAAATGCATTGACCAATTGACGCCCACGATCTGCTCTGAAATTGAAGAAAATAACTGCATCGCCATCGATGATACGTATCGGTTCAACGATGTATGGCTCAATAAATTCATCCGTGATGCCGGCCGCATAGCTCGATTTGAAGGCTGCTGCTGCACTCTCACAAACCACCCCTTCCCCATGTACAAGCATTTGATAAGCCTTTCGCGTGCGCTCCCACCGCCGATCACGATCCATCGCATGGTAGCGACCAATCACTGTAACGATTCGTGCCAAATGTCCCGCGCGCTCTTCAAACTGCTGGACGTAATGGGCACCACCGTGAGGGTCTGCATCTCTGCCGTCTGTAAATGCATGTATACAGACCTGATCACGGGAAAGGCCCTCACGCTTTGCT
This sequence comes from Bacteroidota bacterium, assembly GCA_026702635.1. Classification (GTDB taxonomy): domain Bacteria; phylum Bacteroidota; class Rhodothermia; order Rhodothermales; family Bin80; genus Bin80. The sequence goes on along the minus strand of JAPPBZ010000142.1, from coordinate 1,234 downwards.
AACTCACAAAGGGCAATGAGATGGTTGATGTGACTGTGCACTCCCCCATCAGAAAACAGTCCCATTAGATGTAAGCGCGTATTTCGGGCATGTCGTGCAGCGGTTAAGAGCACCTTGTTCTCAAAGATTGATCCGTCTTCAATCGCCAGATCAATGCGTGTAATATCCTGATTCACAATCCTCCCCGCCCCTAAATTCATATGTCCCACCTCGCTGTTGCCCATCTGCCCGGGGGGTAAACCAACCGCCCTGCCGGAAGCCTCCAGAGTGCCATGCGGGTACCTCGCAAACAGATCATCCAAAAATGGTATACGAGCTTGATCTATCGCACTCACAGACGGGTCAACGGCTATACCATAGCCGTCCAGAATGATGAGAATATGTTTCTTCGGCATCTTGATCGTCTCTGCAAGTAGGTTAATCAATACGGTAATCTCGAACAGTTTTTAACGTCAGCCCAGTTTTGGATAGATACACGTTCATAGAATTACACTTTGGACAGGCAAACTGCACCGTTCCGGTGCGGTCAAGCCTGGAAATGGGCTGATCAAAGTATTGACGCCGGGTTGCACAGTAGTAGTCTCCCTTCCTAGGGTCCAAACCTTTAATTGGCTTGGGTAGCCCTTGAAGAGCTTCGTAGTATTTACATGCGCTTTTCACGACACAATCTGAACAATTGGGGCTTCGGGCAGTGCAGGTATACCTGCCGTGAAGGATCAAAAGGTGGTGGGCCCGTCCCCAGTCATCCTGGGGAATCACCCGCTTCAGCCCCAACTCCACCTTGAGAGGTGTTTCCGCGTGGTCTACAAGACCAATCCGATTGGCGACCCGAAATACATGCGTGTCCACGGGTAATGCATCCCGATCCCCAAATGCAACTGAGGAAACGACCTGCGCCGTCTTCCTGCCAACTCCCGGCAACTTCATGAGCGAAGCCTGATCCTCAGGAAGCTTCCCCTTATACTCAGACATAACCTGCGTTGCCATCCCCACCAAATGTTTAGCCTTGTTATTCGGATAGGAGATGGATGCAATGACGCGGGCAACTTCTTCTGGAGTTGCCTCCGCGAGTGCTTTGAATTTGGGCCATACTTTGAACAGGTCCGGCGTGACTAGGTTAACACGCGCATCCGTGCACTGTGCAGAGAGAATGACAGCAACAATGAGCTCATACTCACTTGAGAATCTGAGTTCTGTCTCCGGGCGTGAAATTACTTCTGAGAGCGCATCAATC
>JAPPBZ010000088.1 GCA_026702635.1 Bacteroidota bacterium | reverse complement strand
TTTCGCTGCCCTGTGTGGCACAGGTGCCGCAGGAATCAGACTATTATCGCATGGTCCGTGTCCCCATTCCCCAAGATATTATGCTTGAAGTCGGGGGAATGTCCTTCACGCCGGACGGGCGTCTCGGTGTCGCAACGCGACGGGGTGAGGTGTGGTTGATTGATAATCCTGTTATGGCAGGTACGTCCTCCCCCCACTACCAACGCTTTGCATATGGTCTACATGAGCCTCTCGGGCTGGCATGGCACGACGGTTCCTTTTACACTTCGCAGAGAAGCGAATTGACCAGACTGGTTGACGCAAATGGCGACGCAGTTGCCGATCAGTATGAAACCGTGTATTCATGGCCTCTGGAAGGCAACTATCATGAATACTCCTATGGCCCGCTCATCCAAAAAGATGGCTCCATGGTCGTTATGCTCAACCTGGGATGGATTGGATATGGTGCCAGCCAATCCAAATGGCGCGGATGGACACTCTCAATTGACCCGAATGGGGAGATGACTCCGATTGCAACGGGGATGCGATCTCCAGCGGGCATGGGGATGAATGTGACCGGGGACCTGTTCTATGCAGAGAATCAGGGCGACTGGGTGGGGTCAGGATATATCACACATGTCGAGATGGGAGACTTTGTGGGAAATCCGGCTGGACTGCGCTGGACTAGTGAAGAGGACTCTCCTTTATCCCTGAAGCCTGACGAGATCCCTGATACCGGCCAGCCTCTCTTCGAGGTTGCCAAAGAAATTGATGCATTCAAGCCACCAGCGGTGTGGTTTCCGCATACGATTTTGGGCATATCTACATCGGATATTGTCCCGGATACGACCAACGGAAAGTTTGGCCCCTTTGCCGGACAGTTATTTGTGGGCGACCAGGGCCACAGTAAAATCACGCGGGTATTTTTGGAAAAAGTACAAGGAGTATACCAGGGGGCAGCGATCCCCTTTCGGGAAGGATTTGCGTCTGGAGTATTGCGTATGACCTGGGATCCAGAAGGAGGAATGATGGTCGGACAAACCAGCCGTGGCTGGGGTGCTACCGGCAAAGAGCCCTACGCACTCGAGAGGCTCGTATGGACCGGAAAGATCCCCTTCGAAATGCACGGTGTCCGCGCCATGCCAGACGGATTTTTGATTACTCTGACCAAACCTGCGGATGGAGCCTCTGCGGCTATTTTGGACAACTATTCAGTTGAGAGTTTTACCTACAAGTATCATTCAAATTATGGAAGCCCTCCAATTAACATTGCGACGCATCAGGTAATAGCAGCTCTCGTGTCAGAAGATAGCCTGGAAATTCGCCTGGTTCTGGATGGTTTACGTGAGGGATATATCTACTCGATTAACGCCGAAGGCCTCCATTCAGGGAATGGGGATCCTCTCCTACATTCTAACGCATTCTATACGATGAATCGGCTCCCCGAGGGGGCATCACTGCAAATAGAGCCCGACCAAACCACAGACACTGTACAACCTGACCTCAGTGGCGCCCAGTCATCTGAAAGTGAGCCGAACGTGCGTCTCTCCGTGGGCACACTGCCAAACTTGCAATTCAGCCTGACCGAATTTACCGTTCCTGGGGGAAGTACGATTGCGCTGACGTTCAATAATGATGACGATATGTTGCACAACTTGGTGGTGGTTGAGAGTGACGCGACTGATGAGGTTGCATTGGCTGCCATGCAACTGGGCCTCAGAGGACACGAAATGCAATACGTCCCCACTTCGGATGCCGTGATTGCACACACCGGTCTACTTGAGCCGGGAATTTCTGAGACGATCATATTTCGAGTTCCAGATGAGGCAGGGCAATACTCGTTCGTCTGCACCTTCCCAGGCCACGCAACGACGATGCGTGGGACAATTCAAGTTCTGGCCAACTAACACCTGAAGCTTGTCCTTCTTTCAGTGGGTAGTAGGCGCGTTAGAGAATAGCTTCTGTGGAAGGGCTCTCCCACTTTGGTAAAATGACTCTATTCTTGCCCAAGAGAGTTCATGCTAACAGGA
>JAPPBZ010000018.1 GCA_026702635.1 Bacteroidota bacterium | reverse complement strand
CTTGAAAGTGGTCGGGGCGTGTGCCAAGACTATGCTCATGTGATGATTTCAATATTGCGGAGTTGGGGCATTCCCTCTCGTTACGTGTCAGGATATCTTGGACCAGACGACAACGCTGGCGGACACAGTGAGAGTCATGCATGGGTTGAATGCTGGTTGCCGGACGCAGGATGGTTTGGTGTGGATCCTGTCAACGATGGGGACTGCGATGAGCGCCACATCCAGGTCGCAGTCGGAAGGGATTATAATGATTTTCCTCCAGTACGCGGCATATTTAGCGGTATGTTGGATTCCAAGCTTATCACTCACGTAGAAATAGCCCGCCAGGAGCCGAATTGATTCGCTTCCCCGCTAAATTTGGGGCGTCTCCGTACCAATGGTGTGGCACTTCAAGGATTAATACACCGCGTCCTAACCCAAAACAATCAATGGGAGGAGGCTAAATGTTGATGGATTGCCCCAGTGCGTCACGCGTCGCTTCCATGATGGCCTCGGAAAGAGTTGGGTGCGGATGAACCGCGTCCAGAATTTCATGATACGTGGTCTCAAGCGTACGCGCAGTGACGACCTCCGCGATGAGTTCCGTAGCATCGTGGCCGATCACATGGCAGCCAAGAAGCTCACCGTACTTTGCGTCATAGATTACCTTTACGAAACCATCAGTGTGCCCAGCCGCAGAAGCTTTCCCAGATGCAGAAAAGGGGAATTTACCAATCTTTATATCCAGCCCTTTTTCACGGGCAGCATGCTCAGTATACCCCACAGAAGCGATCTGAGGTTGGCAATAGGTGCATCCTGGAATATTTTCCTTGTCCAGCGCATGGACTTCTTTTCCGGCGATGTTTTCAACACAGAGGATACCTTCATGACTTGCCTTGTGGGCAAGCCACGGAGGACCGGCGACATCCCCGATTGCATAGACACCTTTGACTTTGGTGCGGGACAATTCGTCCGTTTTGATAAATCCACCATCAGTTTCGATCCCAACATCCTCCAGTCCCAACTCTTCAATATTTCCTGTAATTCCAACCGAACTAAGGACTTGGTCAACCTCAATGACCTCTTTTTTCCGGGAGGTTTTCAGATGCACTTTGAGGGTCTTACCGTCTTCTACACGTTCAACTGTTGCACCAGTGCTAACCTTGATTCCAGCTTTTTTGAATGACCGGGCTAACTGTTTAGATACATCCTCGTCTTCAATCGGCACAATGCGATTTTGAAGCTCAACCAGATGCACTTCTGTGCCCATGTGATGGTAAAAATATGCGAACTCCACTCCGATCGCACCTGCGCCGGCAATCAGCAAACGGGCGGGCCGTGTTTCTTGGAGCATCGCTCCCTTATAGTCAATAATTTTTTCTCCGTCAATCGGAAGAGGAGGTATCTCCCTAGCTCGTGCCCCTGTTGCGAGGATTATGTGCTTCGCCTTGAGCTTACGCGTACGCCCCACTTTTTTACCATCCATATCCACGGACGGACTGACACTCAATGCACCGCTTCCGGTTAACTTTGCATGTCCAAATATCACCTCAATATTATTCTTTTTCATGAGGTACTGCACACCAGAGTTCATTTTCTTGGCAACCGTTCGACTGCGTTCAATCACCTTTGGGAAATCAGCACGGACGGTTCCTTCCAGTTCCAAGCCATAAGAACTCAAATTATTGGCATAAGACACAAGCTCTGCACTTTTAAGAAGCGCCTTGGTGGGAATACAGCCTACATTCAGGCAGACCCCACCCAGCTTATTTTTTTCAACCACCGCAGTCTTGAAGCCAAGTTGCGTGGCTCGGATTGCAGTTTCATATCCGCCGGGTCCTGTCCCGACTACAATGACATCAAAAGTATTTGACATGAGAGAGATAAATTCAAGAGAATGGTTAAAGATAAAGCTCTACGCTTACTCTTCAGGTAACGGAACGCGATTTACATCATTGGGCAGGTCAAGAGACATGGAGGCAATGGGTTCATTGATCGAAAGAGATCGGTAGTACAGAATTGCATTTGTGCTCATCGCCGGGTTCCGGTAGATGATCT
>JAPPBZ010000278.1 GCA_026702635.1 Bacteroidota bacterium | reverse complement strand
GTTATGGATATAGATTCATCCCAATCCTCTGGACGAACTGCTGTAAGTTGAAGCGGCTCTGTAATCGTCAACAGTGCGGACAATGAATGTGGCAGCGCTGCACGCGGCTGAATTCCGGAAGGGAGTTGCACTAGGGGAACGTTGTTTGCGTGAGCACGCTCAGCAAGTTTTCCTCCCGTAGAAATGGTCACTACCTTGGCCCCGCGTGCAATGGCATCCTCGAAGGCGGCCAGACTTTCTTCAGTATTCCCCGAATAACTTGAGGCCACAACAGCGGTATTGGGCCCCACCCATTCAGGTAAGGAATAACTACGTGATACAGCAACGGGGATGGATGCGTGGTCAACTGCGAGTGCCGCTAAAATATCTCCCCCCATCGCACTGCCTCCCATACCGGCAACTACTACTCCTGTGACCCCATCTCCCGGCCAACCATTTACTTTGGCTCTCAGAGCGCGTGCACGCCCCTGTTTCAACTGCTCAGAGAAACTCCGAACAGCCTCGTACATTCCTTCCGAATCAATCTGGTCTAATATCTTTTTTGTCATTATCTAATGATTTCGATCTGCACAGTTATCAACTGCGAGAACCTGCGAGTTCAATTCGAGCGCCATTGAACCGTGTATCCGAAAAACGGATCAACACTAATAGATCCGAGAGCCTATCTCTTGAATGAGCGCGTGAAGCTCCGTGGTATTTCCCGATAGCGAACGGATCCGATCCAGAGCCTGATGCGTGTAGCTATGGACATGTTCACGTGCTGCATCCAAAACCCCAAGTGCCTCCATTCGCGCTTGCGCCTTGGGAATTTCCTCCTCGGTTAAACCTGAACCAGGATAGATCCCCGCAAAGAATGTTGCATCTTCCCCTGTTGCCCGCTGACGTGCTTCGGTCAATAGATACGTCCCTTTTCCCTCCATCAAGTCTCCTCCCTGAACCTTTCCCCAGCGCTGATCATCTGCCACCAGATCCAGGAGATCATCATTAATCTGAAAGGCTCTCCCTATAAATTTACCCGCCTCCCTTAATGCCAAACAAGAATCGGGGTCTGCTTTGCCGGCAATTCCACCCATTTCAAGTGAAGCGGAGAGCAGCCCACCTGTCTTACCATCAACCATATGCAGATAGTCACCGGTCGTGAGATTCTGGCTATTTCCGATGACCATATCTAACGCCTGCCCCTCACATAATTCTCGAATCATCCTCCCAAATGCCCGGGTTAGTTGCGCAGGATCTCCTGAAGTTGCCCGTCCAATACATTCAGCTGCCAAAGCAAGTAATACATCACCACACAGAATTGCTGTGTCTATATTCCATAGAACGTGAACCGTTTTTCGACCCCTGCGACTATCTGCATGATCCATGATGTCGTCGTGGACGAGAGAGAAATTGTGGATCAGCTCTACAGCTAAAGCAAGTGGCATCGTGTGCCTGATTCCAACCCCAAATACCTCCGCCGAAAGAACTAATAAAACCGGTCGCACACGCTTACCTCCACCTGAAAGCACATAACGCACGGAGTCATAGAGCTCACTTGGCTGATGGTGTTTGACCAAGTCTGAAAGACCTGAGTTAATCTCGGCGCGGAGTCTCTCAAGCTTTACTTCCAGATCAGTGTCCTGCTGCCTTCCCATGTGTTACCATTGATTTCTGGAAACTACGGCATTTGCAGGGTTGAGCGTATCTGGGCGTGCACTTCAGAAAACGAGCCTAAAGCCTGAACAGGCAAAAGAAGGCCTCGAGAGTCATAATACTCAATCAATGGGTGGGTCTCCCGGTAATACACCTTTAGCCGTTTTCGAATCGCATCCGGCTGATCGTCTGGGCGAGAGACGATAAATTCAGCCTCTTCCTTGGGTGGTGGCTTATTCGATAAATGGAAATTTTCACCGGTAAGAGAATGAATTCGCCGCTGCGATAAGCGTGAAACCACATCCTCATCGCCAAGAACTAATTGGATCACAGCGGTCAAGGAGACATCTTGAGCATCCAGAAATTCATGTAGCCACTGGGCCTGCTGGATTGTACGCGGGTAGCCGTCAAGAATAAATCCTCGGAAATTTG
>JAPPBZ010000092.1 GCA_026702635.1 Bacteroidota bacterium | reverse complement strand
ATGCCGTCTATGGCGAAGCCTGGCTGCCGCTCACCGACAGCCTGGAGGTGGCCTCATGCCTCATTCAATATGGGGGAAACCCCCGCGATCCTCTTTGTAGCATTGACACCAGCAGAACTTGAACAGCCTCTCTCTGAGGACTTATCCGACCAGGAACCATGGAGCATGCTTCGGGCTCGTAATTCCTGATTCACATGAAATCCCTCATACCTGCTTTTCTGATCCTTCTGCTATGCGGCTGCTCTGGAAAAGCCGCCCTGCGTTATTCATCCGCCAGCAACAGCGTGACGACACATGAACTCCAGGCATCCTTAACTCCCGAAGAAACACGGACGCACCTGGAAGTGCCTAATGGATTTGACATCCACGTATTCGCACATGAGCCAGACATTGTGAACCCGATTGCACTCACCTGGGATGAGCGGGGGCGCCTATGGGTGGTCGAATCAACAAACTACCCACATGATCATGTTGGTGAAGAATTCGGCACAGATCGGATTACGATCTGCGAGGACACAGACGGGGATTACCGGGCAGACCGGTTCATTCGATTCGCAGAAAACCTTCCTTTAACGACCGGCATTGCCCTGGTCAAAGGAGGGGCCATCGTTGGACAGGCACCAGACCTGGTATTTCTGGAGGATACGGACGGAGATGACCGGGCAGACAAAAAACATGTCATTGTAGATAACGCCTTCGGTACCTACGATACCCATGCCGTAATGAATAATCTGAAAATTGGCATAGACAATTTTCTCTGGGGAGCTGTCGGATACAGTGGACTCTTCGAGCCAGGACGCGCGCCAGACCCGGAGGCACTCATCCTGCGAAGAGGGGTATTTCGTGTACGAACAGATGGAACGGACCTGGAGCCCGTCGCCGAATTCAATAACAATACCTGGGGGCTTGGGATTGGAGAGGACAACACGATCTACGGATCTACAGCCAATAATAACCACGCGATTGTAGTAGGGATTCCCCTGCGACACGAGGCGAGTATGAATGTAGCCAATGTTCAAAGTCACTACCTGATACGACACTCGTCTCCGCGCCAACTTCAACAGGTAGACTTTCGGGATGGCTATACGGCCGCTGCAGGAGCATTTCCCTATAATGGTCGACGCTTCCCGTCTGAATACTGGGGAACTCTCATGGTAACGGAACCCACAGCTCACGTCGTACATGTGGTAAAATTAGAGCCGGACGGAAGTATTGAAAAGGAATCTGAAGGGGAAATTTTAAATATCCTAGCCAGTAGTGATGAGTGGGTCGCTCCGGTTTTTGCCGATATCGGTCCTGACGAGAATCTGTGGGTTGCCGACTGGTATAATCCAGTGATCCAGCACAATCCCGATCGGCGGGGTATGGTGAATCAGATTTGGAATGACAACCCCGGCCCCGGAAATGCACACCTGAACCCCCTGCGTGATCGGGAGCATGGACGCGTCTACGTCATCACGTCCGGCGAATCTTCTCCCCCAAAAAGCCTTTCCTATGACGATCCCGAGCGTCTACTGGAAGCTCTTCAGAGTACCAACCAGTTCTGGCGTCTTACAGCCCAAAGAATGCTGGTTGAAAGTGCCGCGGAGGGACTGGAAGATGACCTGATCGGTCTAGTCACTCGTCACGCTTTGGACGAAACAGGCTTTGATCCAGGCGCAGTGCATGCTCTATGGGTACTGAAAGGCCTGGGAGCCGAAGAGGCGCTGGCAAGTGTTTCTGCAGCGGCTTTGACTCATCCATCTCCCGCAGCACGCAAGGCTGGCATTCAGACGCTTCCTGCTTCTCGTCAGAGCGCTGACCTCTTGATCCAGCACGGCGTTTTTCAAGATGACGACCTGAGTGTTCGTCTGTCTGCCCTTTTGGCAGCGGAGGATTTTGGTGGACTCGTTGCGCATCCCCGAATTCTGACCGAAGCACGCAAAGCCGTACAAGGTGGAGATGCATGGCTCGTATCTGCATATGAGACTATTGCCCCCATTGGGATAGTTCAGCGTGAGCCTGACCCGGTTGTAGAGAGAGAGCCCCAAGGATTCCCCCCTGCCCGCCTCATGCTGACGGCGCCGGATGG
>JAPPBZ010000329.1 GCA_026702635.1 Bacteroidota bacterium | reverse complement strand
CGCAAATATCTTCGCCAGAACGTACCAACCGGTGAAGACGCTACTGATTGTGATGCAACCGGCCCTATCGTGCATGATGCGGACGGGCTGCCCATGCGGACCTCCAGTCTGTGCGTGCTCGGCAATGGCACCCCCGATCTGAGTGGGGGTATTCGGAGTGCATTACGCTGGCGGAATCTGTCAGTGAATCTGCTTTTCGATATGCGCTTTGGTGGAGATCTCTTCTCCGTTACCAACAGTGCAGGCTATGCCAACGGACTTCATAAGAATACCTTGGAGGGCCGTGACGTGGGCTATATCGTCGGGGATGGTGTCAATGAAGACGGCCAACCGAATACGGTTCAGGCTGATCCGCAAGATTACTTCCAAAGAATTGGTGGCGGAACGATCGGCGAGGAATTCGTTTACGATGCCAGTTTCGTGAAGCTTCGGGAGATGTCGGTCAGTTACAATTTGCCATCACGACTGTTTGTCCGTACTCCGGTCAAATTTGCATCAATTTCCGTCGTTGCCAGAAACCTCCTGTTGCTATACAGCAACGTAGACAATCTTGATCCTGAATCCCTATATAACAGCACGAACCGAGGGATTGGACTTGAGCACTCAGGGGTGCCGCAGACGCGTAGCATTGGCATCAATCTCAATGTCCGTTTGTAGCCTCTAATCACTTGAAAAACTCAAATACTATGACCAAATTGAATAGACTTTCGATAGCGGCTGCTTTGTGTTTGTCTCTCCTGATTGCCTCTTGTGACTCAGGTTTTGAAGAGATGAACGTAAATCCGACGCAAGCTTCTCAGGTTGACCCAAACTTCAAGTTGACCAATATCCAACTGCGGATAAGTGGTGAGCGCTACGAAAATTGGCGAACCAATCTGATTTACAGCTCCGTGATGATTCAGCACTTTGCCACCCTGCCCGGCTATTGGGCAGGTGACAAGTATGGATACATTGCCTCCTATTCTGCTGCGATGTGGGATCGGTATTATCCCAACATCGCCAAGAATATTGAGGACCTCCTTCTGCAAACTGCCGAAGATCCAGAAATGGCAAACCTGCACCATATCACGCAGATTGTTCGTGTGATCATGTACCACCGACTGACTGACCTCTATGGAGACATTCCATATTCTGAGGCAGGGAAGGGGTTCATTGAAGGAATTACTCAACCGAAGTATGATGCGCAGTCATCGATTTACCCGGATATGTTGGCAAAGCTTGAGGCTGCTGCTTCGGGACTGAGCGCAGGCAGTCCTTCTTTTGGCAGTGGCGATCTGATGTATCAGGGAGATGTGGAGAAATGGAGGAAGTTGGCTAATTCTTTGATGCTGCGATTGGGCATGCGCCTGGTTAAAGTTGATGCCGGCGCAGCTCAGAGTTGGGTCCAGAAAGCCATTGCCGGTGGAACGATGGACAGCAATGATGACATTGCCTATGTTCCCCACAATGATAATTCCGGCTGGAGAAATGGAAACGGCTCGGTATTCCTCGTAGACAGGAGTCCACGGATCAGTGAATTCTTCGCGAACTGGATGATCGAGCATAACGATCCGCGCCTGTATGTCTACGGACAAACTCCGGTAGCCGGTGCAGCGCCAATCGGGATGCCAAACGGCCGAATTACCGGTGGATCAGATCCTGACCACGGGATCGAAAACCACTCTAGTTGGGTAAGTTGTGATTCCGGTGCGGAGCCATGTGGGATGGATGTATACTTGGTCCCCAATGATGTAATCAAGGGGCAAGATGATCCAATGTTCTTTATGACCTACGCCGAAGTTGAGCTTCTCAAAGCCGAGGCTGCGCTGCGTGGCTGGCACAGTGGAGATGCTGCGACTCATTATGCAAATGGTGTTCGTGCCGCAATGGAATATCTTGCGATGTATGGTGCGGCCGCAGCGATTTCTGGCGAAGATATTGACGCTTATCTGGCTGCGAATCCCTACGACGCTGCAAATGGCATGAAGATGATTAACGAACAGCTTTGGGCTGCTGTACTACTCAACGAGTACGAAGCATTTGCGAACTGGAGACGAACCGGCTATCCCGAACTGACAGCCATCAATTATCCTGGTAATGTAACCGGCGGTACGATCCCGCGCCGTATGCGCTACA
>JAPPBZ010000025.1 GCA_026702635.1 Bacteroidota bacterium | reverse complement strand
CGGATAGATACACGGCATCAGGAGTGCCCCAAATCCCGCTCCAATCGCCAATAGTAAGAACCCCAGCAATCCAGACGAAGCATCCGACTCCATATCCGCAATGGGCAGGTCCTCCATGCGGAGTGGACCTGATGGATTCGACAGCGCAACGGATGTCGGCGAAATCACTGGAACGGCAGGCAGTGGGGTAGATACTTCCGTGAATGAGGATGAAAATATAGTTGAGTCTGGCGGAAGGCAGAGCAGGTCATTACAGATCATAAATTCAATACTCCCCTCAGCAACCCCACCAGAGAAATTCTGCTCAATCGTGTAATCCGCCCAAGCTACAGCACTCCCCTGAAAATAGGTGACCACTCTATCGAAGTAGGGATCGAACCCAGATTGCACATTCAGTTGGCGCAGAGAATCCAATAGAACCAACCCCGCGGGCAGAGAATCGAACCGGACAGTTAACGCCCGACTAGGCCTGGGGGAATCCAACGCGTACATTCGCCATGCCCCGCCTGACGGATCATCCGGGGGTAGCATACCTTCAACGACGATGCGTGCAGATGCACCATGATATTCCGCTCTGACATCCCATGACACGGTATATTGGGCAGTTGCAACACCGATGGGTATCAGTGCCAGAACAAGCGCGATCCCGAATGAACCTGACTGCCTATGCCAGGCTACCCACCGGAACCACATGCACACTGAGCTGCGCATGCACTTCTGCGTGCAATTTGATCGTCGCTGTGTATTCACCAAGGACCTTGATGTCCTCATTGATGGTAATGATGCGACGGTCAATGTTGAAGCCTTGCACTGCTAATCCAAGAGCCACTTGTTGTGATGTGATTGTACCAAAAATTCGGTTTTCCTCACCCACCTTAGCTTCGATATTGACGACCGCATTCTCCAGTTGATTTTTGATCTCCTCGGCATTATTGCGCTCCTGAGCACGCCGCCTTGCTTGCTGACGCATTTGATCTTCAAATGCTCGAACTGCACCAGGAGTTGCCATCTGTGCAAGCCTCTGTGGGATGAGCCAGTTACGTCCATAACCGTTCTTAACACTTATAACCTCTCCTTCATTACCGAGGTTAGGGACGTCAGTTAAGAGAATGACTTTCATCGCAGAATTCCTTTCTGAACCTCAATTTTAACGTACCGAATCAGCCACATAAGGCAACAAGGCAAGATGCCGTGCGCGCTTGATCGCACGAGCAATTGCCCGCTGTTTTTTGGCAGGTATATCCAGCACCCGCCTAGGGAGCATTTTGCCTTGCTCGTTAATAAAGCGCTTCAAATAGTCGGTATCCTTGTAGTCAATGTATTTTTGCGACATTTTTACTGCTCCTCACTTTCTGCCTTAGCTGCAGTTTTTTTGCTTGACTTATTTGCCTGATAGTGGGCAACCATACTCTTGTCCATTGCCAGAATTAATGAGCGCAATACATTATCGTCAATGGTTAGAGCCCGCTCAATACGCGGGATCAACGTACCTGGCCCTTCAAAGTACAGGTTAACATAGTAGCCGTTCCTTTTTTTGTCCACTGGGTACGCGAGTTTTCGTGTTCCCCATTCGTCAACTTCAATGATGGTGCCACCGGCACCCTCAATCATTTCGTTTACCCGTGCTACAACCTCTGCAATTTGCTCATTCGAGAGCACAGAGGTGAGGATGTACGTGAGCTCGTACATCTTGCGATTCATGGCCATAACTTATCCCTACGGAATGACTTGGTTATAGATTGTCATGCCCCCGTGTCTCGCGGGAGCAGGGCAAGAAAGACCGGTCGTACACCTCATGAGTACTTGTGTTCCATTCCTACACATTCGCCATCCGACCTGCATGATCCGCGGTTTGTAGCGCATTCACAAGCTCATCTAGTTCACCTTCGATAATCTTGCGCAAGGGATAATTTTTGTGCTCCCCCTCCAAACGATGATCTGTTACACGATCCTGAGGGTAATTATAGGTTCGGATTTTCACGGAACGATCTCCTGATCCGACTGCCTCTCTTCGTACCGCATCACGCTCTGCGTTAATCTCGCTCCGTTTCTTTTCATACAGACGCGAACGAAGCACTCGCAGTGCCTTGTCCTTGTTTTTGTGTTGGCTCTTTTCATCCTGGCACGTAACGACGAG
>JAPPBZ010000219.1 GCA_026702635.1 Bacteroidota bacterium | reverse complement strand
TAGGATTCGGTTGAAACACCGGACTGCAACCGGTTACGCCCGCATGAGACACATACTTATCGCCGTCATTGCCGTGATTGCGCTCCAAGGATGCTCAGAAGAACCCGTTGAACCTGCGGTGGGAGAACTTGACTTTGTCGGTAGCAATGGAGAGATCATCCGAACGATTGAGATTGAATTCGCAGAGGATGATGAGAGCCGTGAAACCGGCTTAATGCACCGCCGTCAACTCTCACTCAGTCAGGGAATGCTGTTCATTTTCCCGGCTCCTGACTCTCTGAGCTTCTGGATGGCAAACACGCCTATTCCACTGGATATCATATTCATTGGGGCAGACTCAGCGATCGTCAACATTGCGAAACGCACAACTCCCCTTTCCCGCGAGTTTATCCGCTCCACAGATCTTGCTCAATACGTGGTCGAAGTACGCGGAGGCTTCAGTGATCGCTTTGGTATCGACAACTCAACACGTATACAGTGGCGAAAAACAGAGAATAAAGAATGAAGTACCACCTTGCTCCCTTGATTCTCCTCATTATCCTGGTATCTTCGTGCCAGAACTCGCCTGAGCCAACTCCGGCGGCACCTGAAATTCCATTCAGGGTTGATGGGTCACTTGATTTCGTGCGGGTGGGCGAAACTCTCCTCTCCCTCGACATCGAGATTGCAGACACGGACTCGCTTCGTGAGCGGGGGATGATGCAGCGGACCTCATTTCCACCGGAATCGGGGATGCTGTTTCTGTTTGATCATCAGGAAATCCGACAATTCTGGATGGGAAATACCCCACTGTCTCTAGACCTTCTCTTCATTTCCAACGATTCGACCATTGTGGATATTGCGAAGTACGCACGACCATACTCAGATGAGCCAATCGTGGGAGGCGCACCGGCACAGTTTGTGTTGGAAGTCCCCGGTGGTTTTGCTGATACAAGAGGAATCGTAGAAGGTGACCAGGTGCGCTGGGTTCGTCACTGACCGATCCCCGCTTTCCCTTCCGAAAACTCCACTCGTTATGTTGAATCTCGGATGGAGCCTGGGCAGCAGGAGCAATACGTTCTAACGTTCAGTCCTACAGACCGAAGGATTCTCCACAGGCACAGGTTCTAGCCGCCTGTGGGTTGGAAAAATGAAATCCTTTCCCCTCTAACCCATCCGTAAAGTCCAGTTCTGTCCCGTCGAGATACATTCCGCTGCGCCGATCTACGACGATAGACAATCCATCCAGATCAATCTGGGAATCCCCTTCCTTTACTTCGGTGTCCCAACCTAAATCATACGTGAGCCCCGAGCAGCCGCCCTGAATAACCGCCAATCGCACATAGGCTTCATCCAGATCAACGCTTTCCTGCATGGCTACCATACGAATCTGCTCACCAGCCCGCTTTGTTATCTTCAGAAACATGTGTGAATTACTATTGAATTAGACGTTATAGACCGCTGCACACAGGAACGAAGATAGATGCAGAAGGTTTACCGAACTGATCTCATCAGATTGCGTGTTACGCATCTTAGATGCCCCTGCATATAGCCATCAATTGACATGAACACGGATACTCAGTACCTGCATCAAGTAGCCGAAAGCGACTACGAGCATGGCTGGTCGACGGATATTGCCTCCGATACGATCCCGAAGGGATTGAACGAAGACGTAATTCGACTGATTTCGGCCAAGAAGCAGGACCCTGACTGGATGCTGGAGAGCCGTCTCCGAGCGTTTCGGCACTGGCAGAAGCTTGCATCCGATACAGACAAATATCCCCGCTGGGCACATCTGGACTATCCTGAAATTGATTTTCAGAACATCAGCTATTACTCCGCTCCAGGAAGTAAACCCCGCTACGAGAGCCTGGATGAAGTGGATCCTGAATTGCTGGAAACCTTCGAAGCGCTGGGAATTCCTCTTGAAGAGCAGAAAGTGCTTGCCGGTGTCGCTGTAGATGCCGTTGTGGATAGTGTCTCGGTTGCCACAACCTTTAAGGAAGAGTTGGCCAAGCTCGGGATTATATTCTGTTCGTTTACCGAAGCTATCGAGAATCATGGTGACCTGGTCCGCAAATATATGGGGAGCGTTGTTCCCCATACCGACAATTTTTACGCGGCCCTGAACGCGGCTTTTTTTAGCGATGGATCGTTCTG
>JAPPBZ010000155.1 GCA_026702635.1 Bacteroidota bacterium | reverse complement strand
GATTGAGAGTAATAGCCAGAAGCGTAGTCGCGCCAATGCCCCATAAGAGTGCACCCCTAACACCTCGGGCCATCAACCAAACTGTCAACAGGAGTCCTAAGAGAAATGTGACCACACTGATCTGGCTCAAATTTCCCAGTGCAAGAGGCGTCCCGGCCGTAGTGACGATAATCCCGCTGTTAATGCCTCCAATGAGAGCTAGAAACAGGCCAATGCCTGCGCCTATAGATTTTTTCAGCGACATTGGGATGGCGTCCATCATTGCTTCCCGAAATTTTGTCAATACAAGCACGAAAATGATGAGTCCTTCTATGAGAACAACCGTCATGGCCTGCCCCCACGTTAATCCCATCTGTCCAACCAGCTGAAACGCTACGACGGCATTGAGCCCCATGCCCGGTGCCAGAGCAAATGGGTAGTTCGCATACAAGCCCATGAAGATGGTCAGAATCCCTGCGGCCAAGCATGTCAAGCTCAGTATAGCAGCCGGGGGCATCACCGTGCCAACGCTGTCAGCTGCTCCGCCCAGTATACTGGGGTTGACGAAGATGATATAGGCCATCACCATGAACGTGGCAAAACCGGCTCGGAGTTCACCGGACAAGGTAGCCCCCCGATCCTCCAGTCGGAAAAACTGGAAAGGCCAGCTATTTGGATTATGATTAGTGGTCATGAAAATGTTGCAAAAGGCTATGGAATTCATATAGGCCCTGATAATGGGACTACCAAGAACATGCACCGTCACTTAGGCACACCGAGAGTTTATCAGAGAGGGGAATAATCCCCTCTCATGATCCCGATAGGAATGTAGTAAGATTAACAACAATCGCTTTTTCTGCAAATGAATTATTGACCTCGTGTGTAATGACGGACGTATTCGTCTGAATTTAGTGAGTAATCTATCGTCATTGTTAACCGCGCACTTGGATCTGTACTAGGATGGTGCGATTTCTCACCCAAGGTTAACAATCACACCACTACAGGAGAAGCCGATTCCTTACTTGCTGACTTTGCTCTGCGCCAGAGCTGTTACTTATAGGCGGTTGATATCATAATTCGGGCCCAATATCTTTCTGACCTCCCTTTCAGTTTTCAACACACTTTGTTCTGTGTCAATTGACCCAGAAACGGATTGAGGATCTGGGATCGTCCGACTCGGAAATCTCCCTAGATCCCCGCCCACATTTAACTATATGGTTTCAGTGAAGTACAACCGCTCTTCGTCCTTGGATGTAAGGTGTTTCCTCTATAGTGAGTTCGCGTATTGAATGCCCAGCAAATCAAAAAACCAGAGGGAGCGGTGGCTCTCGGATGAAGATCTCTATTTTTGGGATCAAGGAGAATTAGCCAAGAGCTACGAGCGGCTTGGTGGACATTTGCAAGAAGACGGCGCCTGGTTTGCAGTCTGGGCACCGCATGCAGATTCCATTCATATCATCGGGGATTTTAATGATTGGCAGGCGGAGGCAGATCCCATGCAAAAAACCGGAAGCGGTTGCTGGGAATGCTTCGTTCCTGGTGCTTCAAGTGGACAGCGATACAAATACCGTGTCCAGCACGGCCTGTATACCGTGGACAAGTGTGACCCTTTTGCGGTGCAAATGGAGCCACCCGTATCTCAGGGAAGTAGTGTGCAGGGACTCTCTGCCGTTTTAAATCCCCTGCAGTATGACTGGCAGGATAAAGCGTGGATGGATCAGCGGGATGGGACAGCTACGCTGGGGAAGCCAATCTCCATCTACGAAGTGCACCTTGGGTCCTGGCAGCATAAAGAGTACGGCACCTCCCTGTCCTATCGAGAAATTGCCGAGGCACTCGCAGATCACGTCAGCGATCTGGGTTTTACTCATGTTGAACTACTTCCTGTTGCCGAGCACGCGTTTTATGGATCGTGGGGATATCAGGTGGTCGGATACTTCTGCCCGACTTACCGATACGGCTCTCCTGAAGATCTGATGTTTCTGATTGATACTCTCCATCAGCGGGGAATTGGTGTGATCGTCGACTGGGTCCCCGCCCACTTTGCTACGGATCCACAAGGGTTGGTTTATTATGATGGCTCCACCCTGTTTGAGTACGATGATCCCAAAATGCGCTACCACCCAGACTGGGGAACCTATATTTTTGACTATGGAAAAGCCGGA
>JAPPBZ010000158.1 GCA_026702635.1 Bacteroidota bacterium | reverse complement strand
GACATGATCGACACGCTCGGCGACGTGGTGGCAAACTCAAATGTATAGTCTGCCTCCAAATTCAGTACCTGGACATGTATCGGCTGTGGTTGCACAATACGTCCAGTAAATCCAATCACATCCTCTAAAGAAAGAACGGGTGCTTCTGCGGGGACCATCAAACGGACTTCTCGTCCATCGGAATCCGTGAGTATAACCAAATCCTCTTGAAATCCTGTAATCACACCTTCCGTGGACACAATCTGATCCACACTGTGCAACGAATCACGTTCGGCTTCGAAAATACTCGTGTATGCGATCGTCCACGGTACTGCACCGGCACGGCGCATGAGCATATTAAAACCCCTCTCGAAACCACCATAATAGTCACCCAAACCAAATAGTTCCGCCATCTCGACCTTAATCGAATCAAGCGCCACGGATGGTAACTCCTGTGCCATTCCACTACCTACGGTAATCTGCACCAAGCGCTCATCTGCCCGGAGGAGGACCAAAATTCCATTGTGAGTTTCGATAGACCCTAGTTCCCATGATGCATACAGCGATGCCGCGTACAACTCTATGGATTGCCCTCGTGTAGATTCTGCTGTTACTCCGACAATCGTAACGGATGTGCTGTCATAGAAGTCTGAAAGCAGATTTAACAGAGCATTCTCTTCTCCGGCATCTAATACATCTGCCTGATCAACAATCCAATCCGGTTCCGGTATTTGGTTTTCAATCAGACATCCTGCCATCAATATTGCAGATGCCAGGCAATATGTGGACTTCCAGATCGTCATTGAATCAATTCGCCGGAGAGATGACCGTACTGGCCCAGTGCTACCTATGATGCTGAGACATAAACCCTTATCAAGTGTCTGAACCTATCTGTTTGTGAAGATTGAAATCATCCCATCCCGAGGCCGATCCTACTCGAATCCACCTTACATTAAATCCCGAAAAAAGCAGGTTCGAGCTCCCGTATGGCATGCACCACCGCCCTGCTGCTCTACCATGAACAGTAATGTATCCCGATCACAATCCAATTTTGCGGATTTCACGATTTGGAACTGGCCGCTGGTTTCCCCTTTAACCCACACACATCCTCGTGACCGACTCCAATACGTCATGGTCCCGGTTCTCAGCGTTTGTTCCAATGTATCCTGACTCATGTAAGCCAGCATCAGTACCTCCAGCGTGGTGGCCTCCTGAACAACAACTGGAACAAGGCCATCCTGATTAAATGCGATGTCCGTTATCTTCTCGATTGTAAGCTCACTCATGGGAACACTGTATCGTTGACAGGGACCTTTATACGAAAAGAATGTAGGATTGGTGGAAAATGTACAATTGATACATGATACGGCGATTTTTTATACTACCCATACGCGCCTATCAACTGATATTGTCTCCGCATCTTCGTAACGCATGTCGATATACGCCTTCGTGCTCAAATTATGCGATTCAGGCGATAAACAAGTATGGGGTAGCGAAGGGGATGGTACTGGCCATATGGCGTGTAGCACGATGTCATCCGTGGGCAAAGCATGGGTATGATCCTCCCCGATGGTTTGGTGAATCACCAGAGCAAAAAAATGAGTATTCATGAGTCAGGCGCACCTGCCACACTGCGATTTACACTCATCACAGTGAGCGATACGCGAACAAAAGCGACCGATAAGAGCGGTGCATGCATGGCTAGGTTAGTCCAACGCAGTGGACACACGATTGCCTCACAGTGTATCATCCCAGATGAACCAGATATTATACGGGAGACAATTCATGCCCAATCCGGAAACACAGATGTGATCTGCGTGAGTGGAGGTACCGGTATAAGTCATAGAGATCAAACTTTTGAAGCAATTCACCCTCTTTTAGACAAAAGATTGCCAGGATTCGGAGAACTTTTCCGCTTGCTCTCCTGGGACCAGGTCGGAAGTAGAGCTATGCTCTCCCGGGCGATTGCCGGCACATGTGCCGGTCTGATTATTTTTGTGGTTCCTGGATCTCCCAAAGCTGTTGAACTGGCAATGGAAAAGTTGATCCTTCCCGAAGCCCGACACCTAGTCGCTGAACTACACAAAGATTCGCCATGAAACACTCCCTGGCTTTGTTGCTTGCAGGCTGGTGGGGGCTTTGTTCGATCACATCCGCTTCTGCTCAAGAGTTGC
>JAPPBZ010000183.1 GCA_026702635.1 Bacteroidota bacterium | reverse complement strand
GGAGCGTATCGAGGTATTGCGCGGGCCGCAGGGAACTCTTTTCGGGCGCAATGCTGTGGGCGGTGCCATATCCATACACTCCAGAAGGCCCGATGCGGAAGCCCAAAAAAGCATCCGAGCGCAGTTTGGTGATGATCGCATGATCAATCTGACCGCGTCGGCAAACGGTGCACTGAAAGATGGACTATTTGGAGGTATCGTCCTAGCCCTCAGAAACCGGGAAGGATACGTGAAACGTGTCCACGATGGACTGGATATGGGAAACGACAACTTACTTGCAGCCCGTAGCACAATCATGTGGCATCCATCAGAAACCTTGGAGATCTTTGCTACCGGCGACTATTCTCGCAGACAAGAGAATGGAGCCCCAACCGTAAATGGTGGCGTGAATGATAAGCAAGCATTTGCGACAATGGGCAATGCCGCTTTGCCCGGCTGCACCGCGATCAGGATCAATCCCAACTTCCCCGAGAGCGGACCGCCAACATTCCCCCCACCAGGAAATGGTGCAGACGGAGCTGAAGGCTGCTATGGGCCTGACAGCTTTGCCGGAGAATATGTCTCGGAAGGCACTTTCCCTGTTTTTTCCGACATTGACGCTTGGGGGGCCAGTGCTCAAGTCTCTTGGTCAATTGGCAAACAAATTACGTTACTGTCTCTAACCGGCTACAGGGGGTTAGACATGGTAATTTCCCGTGATGCCGACAATACGCCAGCGAATATCTTACAGAATGAGAATGTAGTTAAATCCAGCCAACTCAGCCAGGAAATACGACTTAGTGGTGTTGGCCTCAATAATCGTATGCACTGGCAAACTGGTCTTTACCTTGCCGACGAGGTAGGGTTTTCGCGAACTTCGCTGGTGATTCCAACTGGCTCATTTGACAGTAACTGGGATCTGGGCTACACCTCAATCGCAGGGTTTGCTCAGGCTACAACCAACCTGATCGCTGGGCTTTCTCTGACCGCCGGTGCACGCTACACAAGAGACCACAAGAGCGTGCTACCGGATGTATTCGCGCTAGGCGATGCATCGCAAGGCAGACGAAGTATCCATGCCCCCACATGGCCGTTGCTAAAGGGAATCTATCGTCCAATTACCGGGGCCATGAATCCTGGAGATCGTATGCTTCCGAACAGAAAGTTTACCAGGGATTTTGATGCGCTGACCGCCATGGCGAATCTTGCATATAAGTTTAGTGACAACATGATGGCTTATGTCAGCTTCACGGAGGGGTTTAAGAGCGGCGGCTTCGATGCTCGGGTCCCTACTCCCCCACCCGGCTTTGAGGCTAATTCCCCCGATGCAATGCCGACCGACTACGAGCCTGAAACATTGGATAGTTATGAAGTGGGCATTAAGTCAAATACGAGCGATGGACGTCTGAAACTGAACTTGACCCTTTTCCGCGCCGAATACGAGGATGTACAGGTCATAATCCGCCAGTCAATCAACCCCATCACGGTTAATGGAGGCTCCGCCGATCTGCAGGGTTTAGAATTGGAAGGAGCATGGGCACCTGTAGGCGGATGGACTCTCGTGGCTAATCTGGGGTTTCTGGATGCGGAGTACGATGAACTGAGCACTGACGTTCTCGAAAGTAATACTCCAGTTCTTCCGGGTTCCAGGCTACCCAAAACTCCGCGCGCCACTCATTCGCTTGAAATTGGACGAACGCTTGATATCCGAAACCTGACCGTTGTCCCCAAGATCAACTGGACCTACATGGCATCTCAATACCACGATGCCGTGAATACCCCCCAGCTATTTCAGGAAGGATATCACCTGCTAAACGCTTCAATTAGTTTTGCAACTGCAGACGGAAAATGGGAAGTGGTGTCCGCATTCCGTAATCTCACGGACGAACGCTATCTATTAACGGGGACCTCTGCCTGGGGCACGGCAGCAGCCTACATTGAGCACGTGTACGGAAGACCGTTTGAATGGTCTATATCTGTGAAGAGACTATGGTAGAAGTGTGATTGACGACCGTCTGGAATCGCGGCACTGGACCGACCGCACGACGAATTCCGCGATGTATCACGCCCGAGGGAACGCGCAAGATTCATTTCACTCGCCACATGTCGTAAATCATCAAGAACGCCTGTAAAGCAAAAGACTCCCCAGTGATCTTTTGGACTCCATTATGTATTATTCAGCAC
>JAPPBZ010000206.1 GCA_026702635.1 Bacteroidota bacterium | reverse complement strand
ATTACAGGAGTGCTCATAGACACGGGCCAATTATTGTTCCTTGGAGTCATCCGTGAACTTACAAGAAGAAATGCTATCCTGCACGCTAAAAGCCCCGATCATTGATGGGACCCCGAGTATAGATTTCGAGGATCGATGAATCGTAATTGGGACAACAACCTAGATAAAGATCAATGTCATTCGTTTTCGGTTCTACTCGAAAACACGAATTCCTAAAGCGCCGTAGTTACGCCGGGAGTCGGAATTTCGTAGCGACCTTTTTCGTCTGGCAAAACGGGAGGATCCGCATCCCATGCAAACTTCTTCGGCATTAAATCCAAATTACTGGCCATTGCTTCATCCCAGGTAATCACCTTACCGGAATAGGTAGCCATCCGGCCAAGAATCGCACTCATCGTGGCAATCGCTCCATTCTTCGCATCAGCAAACTTGAATTTCCCTGCATTAATCGCGGCAAACAATTCGTCATGCTCCACCTGATAGGGATTCGGGTCGTCTTTGCTGTTATGCTTGTAGATCGTCGCTCCTGAGGCATCATAGAGTTCGCCCGGTGCCGGTGCAGTCCCCAACGTGCCATGAAATCCTTCAGATACCCTGTTCATGCAATCTGGTATATGCCTGCACTGACTCATAACACGGCTCCCGTCATCATATTCAAACTCGACGAAGTGGTGATCATAAATTTCTCCATGATCCAGGCCCGTGCGAACTTGGCGGCCTCCTTGCCCCTGGGCTTTGATAGGATGTCCCTGTTTTACCCAATTCCCTACGTCAATATTATGAATATGCTGCTCTACGATGTGGTCCCCACAAAGCCAATTGAAGTAATACCAGTTACGCATCTGATATTCCATCTCCGTCAAAGGGCGACCAGCCTTCTCCTCATACTCAGCCCGGGAACGAACCCAGACGCCGCCACCATTCCAGTAGACGCGACCAAGAATAATGTCTCCGATTGCGCCTTCATGGATTCGTTTGACCCACTCACGGTACTCAGTCTGATAGTGGCGTTGTAGACCAACGACAACATTTAACTGCTTTTGTTTTGCCTTTTCGGCCGCGGCTAGTATCCGACGCACACCTGGTGCATCCGTCGCAACCGGCTTCTCCATGAAGATCTGTTTTCCCGCCTCAACGGCAGCCTCAAAATGAATGGGGCGAAAGCCTGGAGGTGCAGTCAGAATGACGACATCGGAAGTGGCGATTACCTCCTTGTATCCGTCGAAGCCATCAAAGCGTTTCTCAGCCGGCACATCAATCCGACTTATGGCATCCAGTGTCGCTTCATCCGCCTCTTCCGGCTCCATCATATTTTTGTGGCTCTCCTCAATGCGATCACTGAACGCATCTGCCATGGCCACCAATTTTGTGTTCGAGGCAGCTTTCAGCGCCTGAAGCGCCGCACCGGTGCCTCTTCCTCCACACCCGATCAGCCCAACCCGGATCGTATCATCCATGCTATAGAAGGCATTCGCTTTCACGGGGAACTGACTGGCAAGCGTACCGCCCACAACGGCAGCTACTCCACTCTTAACAAAATCTCGGCGATTGAAGGGATTCGAGGGTTCTTTCATTGGTTTCTGATTTGGTGTAATGCAATTTAATAAATTCGCCTGATATTACCCGCCCAGGACTTTCGCCCAAAATTCCTGCTGCTCATCCGCTGTCGGCTGGACAAATGGGCGAACAATCCTGAATCCAACAAATGGTGAATCTGTATTCCACCACATAGACCGCGGGATCTGGGGATCCCGGCGCTTCCAGTCAAGATTGGATCGAAGTCGTGCACCACAGCGTAGCGCTTTTGGAGAATCGTCATATGCTCCTCCCCTGACCGTACGTGGATGGAGTCGAGAGGGCAAATTCCATGGATCTTCAGACGACGGTCCTTCCAGCCCTTCATAGAAGGTTTCACTGTACTCATCCAGTGTCCATTCAGCTACATTGCCGTGCATGTCAAAAATCCCCCACGGGTTCGATCTCTTCTGCCCGACCTGTTGGTATGTCTCGTCACTGTTGCCATAGTGCCATCCATAGATATCAAGGGAATCTACGGTTTCCCCAAAACTGAATGCAAATGAGGTTCCTGCACGACAGGCATACTCCCACTCAGCTTCGGTCGGCAACCTGTAAAAGATGCCGGTTTTGGTCGAAAGCCAGTGTACATACTGGA
>JAPPBZ010000301.1 GCA_026702635.1 Bacteroidota bacterium | reverse complement strand
ATTCGTTGCGGCAACTCCGTCGAACGCGCGATCGGAGGCGCGGCTGATCGTGCACATGTGGTCTGATCCCAGCCAGCCATGCAGAAGAGAGGCTGTACAGGCAACACTAACAGCATCCAACTCATTTACGGAGGAGGCCCTGGAGTTCGCGATTGATCAGCAAATGAGCGAGGTGACGGAATCTGCGCTGATAAACTGGATTGGGGGAAGAAGACCCAAACATGTTCATCAGGTTGGGGTGATCAATGCCGGGAATGTGCCGCTCGTCGGATTGCAGGACCTTCTTGCCGTTCTCCTTTGTGGTCATTCATATGTTGGCGTATTGTCCAGTAAGTCCCCTTACCTCTTGCCAGCATTTGTTCAGACAGTTCGCGACCAGGGAGTAGACTTGGGTGTGAGCTTTGTAGATCGTGAAGCAGTCTGGGGGCAGGTGCAGGCGATCATGGTGACTGGCAGTGATGCAACGATTGCCCAAATCAGTTCTCTTGCAACGATCAGAGGGCTATCGCCTCAAAAGTGCTTGTTTCGGAGTAACCGGTATGGGGTTTCAATTCTGGATGGGCTTGAAACGGACCATGATTTGGATGGCTTAGCATTGGATGTATTGCTGCATGAGGGGATGGGGTGCCGCAATGTAGCACTTATTTTTGCACCTGCAGGACTTGAACCGGACCAGTGCCTCGAACACCTCGCTCGGGTGCGAGGGGTATTCCCTGCACATCCCTCAACACCGGGAAGATTGGAAATGCAAAGGGCCTACTTAGCCGCGGTCGAGCAGCCCCATGCGTATGGAGATGGCCTGGAGTTTTTGGTCAGTAAAGGATCTCCTGAAGTCCAGGTCCCGGGACATGTACGTTGGGTGGAATATGAGGATCTTAGTGAAGCGATTCGCTTTGTTGAAACAATGTTTAGCGAAGTGCAATGCGTCGTGGCGCGTGACAGGTTATGTGAAAAGTTGCCGGAGGCTTGGGATACTCAGCCACTCGGTACAACGCAGAGACCAGAACTTTCGTGGAAGCCTGATGGGAGAGATACCATTGATTTTCTGTGTAATTTGTAGAGGAACAAGAAAAGGCTCGCACAAGTTTGCGTTGAGCCCGGCAGGATAGCAACTGATCGTCAGGAGACGTGTGGAAAACAAGTAAGTCCGATCGCATTACACTGCACTCCAAGGAGCTGATCAAAAATCTCCAGGCTTGGCTGGATCTCAGGGTTCAGCTGGCAGGTTGGCAGTATTGGGATACGATTCTACAAAACCGAAAAACGATCTATGCCGTGATCGCCGCAGGTTTTTTACTTGCCGTTTCTGTTATCTTTCTGCTAATTGCTGCGGCATTGGGGGTAGGATTTCTGTTGGGGCACATAATATGGGGATTTGTGTCCGTTGGCGTGATAATGGGAGTGGGTGCCTGGCTCCTGAGTCGCTTAACGGTCCGGTTGATAAACCCTGAAATTGAAAATATAGATCGTACGATTACTGAGACGAATGGACAAAATGGATCAGAAAAAGAAACGGACGAGTAGTGACGTCCGCGCAGCGCTTGATGACCGTGCACACCAAATTGAAAAGCACTTGGGTGCGCTTCGTCGTGAAGTGAGTGGCATGGTACCTCCCGTTAAGGATATCATTGTCAAACATCCCATTGGCAGTGCCTGTGCGGTTCTTGGTGCGGGTGTGGTACTAGGGTACTTGATTGGGGGTGGTCGGCGTGAAGGAAGCTCTAGTGATGGTGCGCTACTTGACGCAGTATTGGCCCCTGTGGTTGAGTCTATTAAAGAGCGTTTGAACAACGGAGAAACCTCAGAGGAGGCGGTCCGTGGAGCCCTGCGTACGTATGTGGCCCCACAGCGAGCCAGCGCGCTCAACGAATTATTCCGTTTACTCCTCCCTATGGCTGTTGAGATGAGCCTAAAGGCACTAGATAAGGATGGGGAAGAGGAAGAATCCTGATATTGTCGAAGGAGATCATCGACTTGTCTTCCTGGGGCCTCCAGGTTCAGGCAAAGGCACACAGGCAAGGCTGCTGGCGACGAAGCGTGGACTTTCGCACATATCTACGGGAGTCATTCTTCGCACAGAAATAAAAGCGGAGACTCCGATAGGCATTGAAGCAAGAAAGTATATTGTCACGGGGCGTTTGGTTCCTGACGAGATGATACGCTCATTGGCCGAAG
>JAPPBZ010000132.1 GCA_026702635.1 Bacteroidota bacterium | reverse complement strand
CTTTTCTCCTCCGGCCCAATTGGGCTTGAATTAGGGGGAACAGATTTTTTCTCCACGGCCTGGATCTTTGGGGAAGGTGAGCGTGATTTTTTCAAAAACCGCCGTACGGCCCAAAGTATTTTCAATGCTGATTACACGTTTGCTCAGCCGCCCTTCCTGCCAGCACTGACTGCGGTCCCTGGTGATGGGCGCGTCGTGCTTAGTTGGGATACAGTAGCGGTCCGAAGCTTTGACCGCTTTACCCAGGAGTTTGACTTTGAGGGGTTCAAACTATACAAGGGCACGGATCCCCTTCTCTTTGATGCACGCACAATTACGGATATAGATGGCACGGCTACCTTTTTTAAGCCCATTGCTCAGTGGGATTTAGAGAATGATATCCAAGGACCTGTCACCGTCTTAGAGGGCGAAGCTGTTTATTATTTAGGAGAAAATACCGGTCTCCAGTTTTACTACATTGATGAAAATGTAACCAACGGAATCACCTACTATTATGCACTGGTTGCATATGATCGTGGGTTCCGAGACCCTGATGATCCCACGAAAGAATCGATTGACCCCCAAGAGAACTCCTTCAATGTTAGTGTTAATCAGGCGGGACGCTTAACCGGATATTCACGCAATGCCGCTGTCGTCGTCCCGCGATCTGTCCCTGTTGGATATGTCGAGGGTGGTGCAAATGAGGATCTAAGCCGCGTAACGGAAGGACTCGGGTCTGGGTCTATCAGCGTAAGGGTAATTCAGGAGGCACAAGCCGACTTTGAGGGGATCTATCGTATTTCCTTCTTTAGCGAACCCGTATCAGATATTTCGGACTTGTATCAGACAAGAGCCTATGAAGTGGCTAACATAGTCTCCGGTGAAAATCTCATTGACCCGTCTCCTATGATTGATGCCACCCCTCCCGCAGGCGGGTTCATTATTGAAATTAACAACGTCGAATGCCCCCCACCCTTGGGTTGCCAGCTGGATCCGATGCAGACAGGATTTCTGGCAAACGAGGGCACGCAGAATGAAATCTATGACTTGGATCCGCGCACTTTGGATGGATACTCCACAAACTGGATTGCCTCGGTAGACCGGGACACCACATCGGCGTTTCGTGCATCGCCGGACGACTATCAACTGATCTGGGTTTCCCCAAATGATTCCCTATATCGACCACCACGATTCTTTGGATATTTGAGGGATGAAGTTCCAATCTTCACCATTAACAAAACCAAGAATACACCTGCTGAACTCTTTATGCAGGATACCAATGATAGCGGTGTATTTGATGCAGGAGATCAGGCAATTATCGCTGAGCGTCCTACCGGTCGTGGACCTTGGCGTTTTCGTTATCGGATCAAGTTCAATTCTCCCGATGGAAGCTCTGTTGCCCCTTCTGCTGGAAACTCCTTTCATGTGAGTAGCAGAAAACCGTTTGCTACGGGAGACTTTTTCCAGTTCACCCTGCGCTCATCGCTGATTGATTCGGATTTGGCACGCAGCGAGCTTGACCGCATTGCTGTAGTTCCGAACCCCTACGTAGGGACGTCTTCGTTTGAACCTAGAAGCCAAATTGAGGGCCGAGGTGAGCGCCGGATCCAGTTTATCAATCTTCCGCCCCAGTGCACCATTCGCATCTTTAATATTCGAGGAGAACTGATCCGTACTCTTCATCACGATGGTGTGACGAGCGATGGAGCGGAGTGGTGGGATCTTCGAACGGAAGAGCAGCAGGATATTGCCTTTGGTGTGTATGTGTTCCATGTGGAAGCTCCTGGTATAGGAGAACATGTGGGGAAATTCGCCCTTATTAAATGAGCCCTATCCTCCACATCGTGATCTACCGATTTGTGCTGCCGTTGCTCTTGATCTTCTGTAGCTCAGACCTCGTGCTTGCGCAAAGCCGTACCGGGACCACTGCCGCCAGCTTCCTGACCCTTGGAACAGGAGCTCGCGGACAGGCGCTCGGACATGCCTACACTGCTGTGGCAACCGGGGCAGATGCGCTTTTCTGGAATCCGGCCGGAGCTGCCCGCTCCTACGGGAATCATTCCGCGGGAAGTGTATTTCTATCACATTCACGCTGGTTCGCGGACATTGACTACAACGCCGCAGCTGTCGTAGTGCCTGTATATGGTGATCGTGTTCTGGGGCTTAGCGTCGCTGCAGTGAACTATGGGGATATGATCGTACGAACGGTCG
>JAPPBZ010000272.1 GCA_026702635.1 Bacteroidota bacterium | reverse complement strand
ATTCTCTCCGACTTGGTGAATGTAACCCTGAAAATCGCCCGCCGGCATGTAGCTTAATAATGATCGAAGCATCGCTCCTGCAAGGGCCTTTTTGGGATCCTCCTCAGTCTCCGCTTCATCCGCAAGGACTACGTTCATATCCCTTGATGTATACAGACTGTAGTCTGTCTCCAAGTTTTGCTCACTCAAAACATTAATCATCCGCTCAGGAAGGTAATCGGACAACTGGAAATACTCTTCGGACGGATACAAAATGAGCACGTCATTGACCCCAAATCCATCACGGGTTACATCTAGGAATACCGCAGAATTGTAGTTGGGATCTGTCGGAACTATGAATTGCTCTTCCAGAAATTCTCCGATCAAGTCTAAATCTCTCAAGTCAACCGTCGGTAGTACTTGCTGAGACACGTTCGCCATTTGCGCGACTGCGGTATTCTTAGGACAAACCACACTCACAAATAAAATGGACAAAAGTCCAACGTATGCAAAGCAACCCCTGAAATATGAAACCCAAGTGGAATGCCCGGGCTTCGTTAGCATCAATAAATATGTACAAGATTGCATGTTAGACTATTGGAGTTTCTCTATGGCTATCACATAAGACTTAACTTAAACACGAAACGAAAAAATGTCAAGAGCATCTTGCAAGACTCCTCGATTGACGAATTTTGGAAATATTGACCTGCCGCGGTCTATGGCTCCGGTTGGCGCATCATTGGTCTAGAATTGATCAGGGTCATAATTGCCTCACAAGATGTAGAAATGTCGCTCCACTGCCCCAGTACAAGGGGCAATAGCCTCCAGATTTCGTACCCTTCAGAAATACCACATCCAAAAATGTAGGCTCCAGAGCCCGTTGCAATACTGGAATAGATCTCGACCTGCAAATATACGCCTTAACTGCTTAAATCCATGAAATCACCTGACAAAATCCCCACAACTCATTCCGCCATTGCCGACCTGCAGAGAATGTGCATTCAAGAGATTGGGGCATGCGTTGCCATGAATCAACTCAAAGAAACCTACACAGCAGAGTGCGAAGTTTCCATCGTGACAATAATGTGACCGTTACGATCAGCCCCTACACCCCGGATATCCTTGGCGGAGCCATCTACTGCATCCGTAAAATGAATCTACCACATCACCACAAATAAAAGAACGTACAGACTCCACCGCCTTCGTTCCATCAGGGTTGAAATGAACCTGCTATTTGAATCCTTCAGTGTATCTCCGTCGACCAGGATCCACAGCTCAAGGAATTGTTGTCAAGCCATACCTCGTTTTCAGTGTCCATAGCAACTCTGTGTGGTGACCTCCAGTAGGTCGTTGGATCGGGAATTGGTCTTAGATCAACCCAGCCTTGAGCACTTGCAATGTTTCCGATAACGAGAATTGACGCCAAGAAAGGTTTCGGATCGTGGTTACAAGTACAAAAAAGGGTATCCCCCCCACGCGTCAGGGGATACCCTTTTATTGCAAAACTCCGCAAGAGATTACTTCACCAGCGTCATTTTGCCACTCAAACGATGTCCGGCAACATTTAGCTGATAGACGTACGTGCCAGAAGTCAGTTCGGTAGCATTAAAAGTAGCGGTGTACTTACCAGCAACTAGGTGCTCATCAACGAGTGTGGCAACCTCTCTACCTAGCATATCATACACTTTAAGTGTGGCTAAGCCTGCATCTTTCAACTCAAACTCAATATTGGTCTGAGGATTGAACGGATTCGGATAGTTCTGCGACAAGGTAAAACCATCTGGAATCTCAGTCGGGTCGCGGTCGATACTCGTGACCATGCCCCGCATAAATTTTTTGAATACAAAGCCCCGGTTAAGCGGCTCAGCATTATCGTTCGTGATCCAGACGCAATCGTCAGAGCCTTCGACGCGACTCACCGCTTGAAGCGCTCCCCATACACCGACATAAGCATAGACTCCATCGTGTGAAAACCCGACAGAACGACCATCCCTGTTGTTGAGACCGGCTCCACAGTAAGTAAATGGCGAATCAAACGCGAGGCTATCAACAATTGCATCCCCTGCTTCAGGATCAAGCGCATACCAAGTTAACTCGCTGCCAGGACGAAAAACAACTTCATCGCCAACAGGTGGTTCGATTACCCCTGAGTGGCCTAGCCAGACCTGCCCCGTTGTAGGATGTCGAACACTCGAAGTAGCAACAAGCCCCTCATGGACCAGTCCCAACGAATCATATTGGGAAAATTCATCTGCCCGGTGGTATTTGTACGTACCTCGATGCGTAAATGCCGACCAGTAAACAGAATTCCCATCAGCGCTGACTTCTAAGGTACGTCCGATACCCGGAGAATTCAGGGATACGTTACCAATCCATCGAAAATTGGGATCGAATATAGAAATCGGGGCATCTGCAGCTACCGGAGCCACATATATATTCCCGGCTGCATCAATTCCTGGAGCGGCCGGAGAACCAAACCGCTCAGATCCAAGATCAACCCTATTCATGACCTCACCGGTCTTATGATTCAGTCGCAACATAAGGCTAGCAGTATTTCCTAGCACAATAACAATGTCTCCATTATGATCAGCCCTAATTCCTCGAATATCGACGCGAGGAGCGCCCCAGGAAATACTGTCCATCATGGCGTTACCCTGGGCATCTTCATACCTGAGAGCAGTGATGGGATCCATCGCTCTAGTGCCATCGGGATTGAAGACATGAATGGCCGAATTCGAGACGTTTGCCCCATCAGCGTTTTTCAATGTGTCGCCGTTGGCAAGGGTTAGAAATTCAGGGTAGTATTGTGAAATCCAAACCTTGCCTTCTCCATCAACGGCTAGCCCGTGAGCCCCACGCCAAAATGTAGTCGAATCGGGAAATGGCCCCTGATCAATCCAGTTCTGGGCACTTGCCGTGCCGCCGAACACAAGAAAGAGGGCTGCGAAAAGTATAGTTTTACGAGTCATGGTAAAAGGAAAGTTGGTTAAGAGTGTGCGTGTGAAAATTGATGCTCCCCGAGCCAAAAAGAAAAATCCTCATAGCTCAGTCGCGTGTTGTAATACGAATAATGCCAGCAGCAACCGTTTCGGTTGAATTGGTCGCAGCGTAAAGTTGTCTTTGCGTACCCCATGCAAGTCTCCGAGCAGGCTGGTTCAAAACGCCAGGATAGAGCGACTGGCCAATTCCATCAGGATCCACTACGACTACAGGGTCAGTAGCATCAGTCCCAACGAATAAATTCCCCGCCGCAGAAAATGCTAGGGCGAACGCCGTCGCTCCATTAAATGCAGTCATATCAAAGACTTCCTCTGGTGCTCCCAAGGCACCATTGGAATCTATCCTAAAGCGCCAAATCTTACTGTTACCATTTTCAATAGCCGCCAGATACAGAAAGTCACCGAATAAAACGATGTCCTGAACATCAGCATTGAACTCGTAGCTTTGGATGGTTTTGTCTGGTGAGATACTGTAAATCTCCTCGTTATCACCAGCTGCCCATATTCGGTTACTGCTATCAATTGCAACTGTACTTAATCTGACAGCATTGTTCGGAATTACAGCAAATACTTCGGGGCTTGTTCCACCTCCCTGAAACCTAAAGACGGCTCGAACGAACCGAACAGCATACAAATAATCGTCCGCGCCAAACGCCAAGTCGGCCCAAAAGAATGTGGAGCTAATGAAATCACTGCGCTCCCCGTTTGGAGATATACGAATGATGCCAACCGGTAGACTGAACGCCACCAAGGAAGCATATAAATTTCCAGACGGATCCGTGGTGATTCCATATATATCTTCAAAATCCCGGACATCACCAAATTCAATAAACGGAAAGTCCAGTCCGTAAGAGACACTATTACTGAAGTTTTCAGCGCCAATAACCGCGAGGCGAAGTTCCAATTCAGGCTGTGGGCTATTTGGAGCTACCATACGAAGCTGCGAGGATGAAGCCTCAACTACATCCGCACGAGCGTTGCCAAAGTATACCAAGTTGTCGGTAGCCTGTGTTGAAAAATTTTGACCTGTGATCGTTACTATGTCTACTCCGGCTAAAGCCCTGTCCTCAGGGATCACATCCTCAATAACCGGATCAGGTGAACTGGTACGGTTTGGGTCGTAAATGCTTGGCGCCGTTCCCGAGTCACAACCCAGTAACAGTGCTGTAAACAGGATACCGCCAATAAGCAGGACACAACGTCCCTGCCTATAGCGAAAACCGTATGGCAAGACGTTGTACATTTGATAAAACTCCAAAGTCGGTAAATGAATAGTCCGCTCCGAATCCGAATCTTCGGAGTGACTGTTTCAGACCCAAACCAACACTGAAACCCTGTTCATCGGTTGGGAAAGCATAGCCTGCTCGAAGGATGAACGTGTTCAAAAAGACATATTCAGTACCAACCTTTATTTGCTCAGAAAAATCGCGTGGATTCGAAGCATCTACTGAAAGCAATAATTGGTGCATGTTGGTCCCCTGAGCAATAAGGTCCATCATGTTCATGGAGACACCAATATTGAGTGTCAACGGCAGCGCAACACTCTCTTCGCTAAACGTAATTTCCGGTGCAAAATTCCGGGCACTGACCGCGAAATTGAGACTTCGAAAACCAGTCTTGTACAAAACCCCGAAATCGTAAGCCAAAACCCCCTCCTCCACGTTTTCCCGTAGATAGTCGCCTCCATCATCAATCCCCATGACCGAGTTGGCCAGGAATTGATTGGCCCACTTGAACTGGGCCCCCACTGAAAAGCGATCTGAGAGTTTACGTGCATACCCAACCCCAAAACTCCACGCCGACGGCGAAAAAGTGCCCACATCTAAAAACCCCTGATCGTTATCAAAACGTATGGTTTCCTCTAGTTCACCATAATCAACCATGACAAATGAAAAACCGATGACCCCTAAACGCCCACTCCCTGGGCGAAAGGAAATACTGCCCATGGAATAATTGATTTCAGCAATCCATTGCGTTTGCCCTACTACGATATCCAGATTACTCTCCTGCCAGGCCATCCCGCTGGGATTGTAGAACAACGAAGCAGATCCATGCTCAATTGCAGTAAGCGCATCTCCTAAACCAGCAGCACGGGGACTTACGGACACGGACAAAAACTTCATCGCGGTCTGGGCGAGTTTTTTCTGCTGTGCCGAGACAGAAACTGCCGTAAACAGCGGCAAAAAGAGCAGTATGTACATCCAGCGCTTCATGCTACCATTAACGGATAATGACAAACTTTTTGATAATCCTCTCACCTGTATCCAAATCGGTGATTACCGCGATATATACACCACTGGATATAATTTGCCTAGACGATGTTGTATGATCCCAAAATTCGTCCCCGCTTCCATCGGTGTGCTCGATCTCATCCACGAGTTCCCCCAGATCCGTGTAAATCGCAATCGTACAGCGACCTGGGATATTAAAAAATGCCAGCTTATCCGTTTGATCTGGAAAACGTACGAATGGGCTTGACGCAATATTAAATGGATTCGGAACGATTCGAACGTCTGATAAAGCAGTCCCGGCCGGTCTTTTTAAGCGAGTTGGCGTGTAGGTCTGTGTCGCGTACCGGGAACTCCGTAATGCCCGCCCAGATGGAGTGAGGCCAGTGCCATCGTTTTGGCTGGCACTCTGTACACTGACTATGTAGTAGTAATAGTCAATCCCGCGAATCGGTGTAGTGTCATCAAAACTAGTGTCTCCACCGGAGGCAGTATGGACAAGTGTGTATGTACTGTCATAACGACCTTGGGCCCGATAAACCTCCCAGCCTTCTGGCAAGGATTCCGTCTCATGGGGAGACCAGATTAAACGAATGCGATCCCCTCCTCCATCTACCTCAAAGATGCTTGGTGGAGCCGGTGCACGAGGAATTGTGTATCCCGATGCATAATTGGCAATCGCCCTTCGAAACGTTTGAAAAAGTGAATCCCGACTCGTGAATACCCATTCATTCTTGGTCATCGTATGAGACTGATCGTGCACTTCAAAGGTAATCGGTGCGCTATCATTTGCTCCAGACTCCTTGTAGGCCCGACCAATCGCCGAATTCGCTTCACGGCTCAACCCTGATGCTGCCTCTGCCATGACAATTCGTATGCTTTCTCCGGGAGCTAATGTATAAGGACCATAACCATTCGCATTGGAGAATCCGCCTGGCGTACCCAAGCTCGGATCACCAACTGGGTTCAGGAACCCTGGGAGACCTGTGGGTTCGACCACATCTGCGTGACGTGGGGACTTGTGGCCTGCAGACATCACACCATACTCTACCTCCATTTTTGCTGGATTAAACGCGTCATTTTGTGACTGGTACGACTCGTCAGAGCCAATCCAGGAGGTTGTGCTGGGCTGACTCGGGTCATCCACCTGATCGGAAGGTGACGTATCAGCATGGATCGTAACAACCCCAGCAAACTGGGAAGCACCTAGGCGACCTATCGTGTCGGTAGGCGCAATGTTAAATGCCGGGAGTGCCTGTGGCAGGATCGGTCCACCAATATTGTCATAAGCATTGAAGGGTGGAAACTTGCCATGCCATACAAACTGAGCACGAAAATCTTCATCTGGAGGATCCACCTTGACCCCATCCCCACGAGTATCCAACATCGCATTTAATCCCCAACCTGTACCGTTTCCGATAACATACCGGGTCTCCTTGGCTACCGAGAGGCGCCATTGAAAAAAGAAGTAAACGCCTTCCAGTGTCTGATTGGGGAGTTCAATATCTGGATCATCATCAACATTCCCTGTGTTCGTGAACGTATATTCGAGGATGTGGTAGTTGTCGTGATATTCCTGTGCGAACTGGAGGATCTTACGCTCCATCGTGATCCCAAGGAGTGTATTCGCCTCACCTATGATCATCGCATCAGCATCAATAGATGGATCGACATCATCTGCCACCATAGCTGCTTCTGGCTCTGTAATCGCACCATCTACCAACACAGTTGTGGGAGTCAAGCGGCTGATCAATTCAAAGCGAGTTGGAAAAAATTCTCCTCCTCCAGATACGCGTGGCCCAGCGTGCACCACCCGACGCGCATAATTCGTCCCAAGATCATCCGTTACGTTCACGGCGCCGATCCACAATGCCTTTGCAGCCTGCATGTCCGTGAGCCGGTAAATACCGGGCCAGCGAAGTCCGTCCTGCTGTGAACCCACAAAACCACATGACTCACACTCATTACCAATCTCAGAGTACCAGTTATGCAAAGATCCTGCTGATAACCACTTGTTGATAAACTGGGCCTGAACAACAGAAACGGGTACCAAGATCATAATCAGCACCGAGAGCGAGATGGATCGAAACATCCAAGTTGTAACAGATTGCGTCATGAACTAAAAGGACAATCGGATCCCCCAGAAAATATCCCGTGGATCTAGGAATGTGAGAAAACTCTGATTCGGCATATCAATGTATGCCTTGTCCTTGATCACCTTGTCTACAACTTCTGCGTCCGCAGGACTCCAGGCACCGTCACGATAGACCAGATATTGCCGGGAGTCATACTCCCAATAAATGACGCGTTCACTTGGAGAAGTGATACTCTCACGCGCCGGAATCCTCTGCATCGGCTGATAAGGCACACTATATTTTCGGTATGCGCCAATCTTATCGTTCCCCGGAATATTTGTCTGATAATCATCAGACTCAGGAAGATGCAGAGATCTCAGGTAAGACAGTTGGTCGTTCCCGTCAATGAAACCATTAAAGGAAAGCCGACGGGTATTCAGCACATTGAAGATGTCCACGAAAATTTGTGCGCGCCTGCCTGCAACAGTAATGTTCTTGGTGAAACGCAAATTTGCATTCCAGTAATCGCGAAAAGAAACATTATTGATCACACCTGGGACGGCTCCCCCGCCGGTCCAGGTATATTTTGATCCTTGCTGCCAAGTGCCGATCAGACTAATTCGCCAGTTGCCAAGAATCGCGTAGGAGCCAATGCGTGGGCCAAAATCGGTTGGCGTTAGAAAGTCCAAGTTCAGCCGGGCATAGGGTCGTGGAAGTGGCCTGGATGATGCACGGCGACGCTCCGCATCGCTCTCCGCAAACTCCCGCTGAGCTGTTGGATTTTCAAAATTTCGTCGGAGACTGAAATACCCAGACGTAAACACCATATAGGTATAGTTCACAAATCCCTGAACCCAGCGCCCTCGATTACGGGACAAGGTAAATTCAAATCCTCGAATATCTTCGAATGAATTTGGCTCACTGATCGTGTAGTTCACCTGCCCATCACGACTGATGTACTGTGTGAGATATGGCTGCAGAGACACATCCTTGTAATAGCCAGCCATCCGAATCAGTAGTTGATCAAAAAGTGACTGCTCATAGCCAAGTTCGTATGCGACCGTCTTGGGTAAGGGATTGTTGGGATCCGCTACCCTGCTAATCTGTCCAGTTTCGGTGAATTCCCGCAGTAGAAATAAATTATTGGGATCGGGAAGCGATCGGAAATGCCCATAATTAAAATAGAGCTTGCTATACTCTGTGATGGGAAAAGCAACTCCCATGCGGGGACTCAGCGTAAAGATGTGGCGTGTGGGATCTTGGGTTAAGAGCGTATCAATGCCGGGTGCAAACCTTGCACTGAACGCAGCACTGAAAGGATCGAAATCATACCAGTCCCCGCCTGCGTTAAAATAATCCAGTCGGAGCCCCAGATTCGCGATCATCCCGGAAAACTCGAGCTTCCCTTGCGTGTACGCGGCTCCCCGAACCGGTGCGCGGTCCCATTGAGAATGTGAATTGCCGCTTGGTAGAAAAGCATCAAAGCGCCCGTAGTTCACTTTGGAATCCGAAAGATTATACTCAACTCCCGTCTTGATTTGCAAAAACCGGTTGAGCTGACTGGTGAGATCTGCTTTTATGTTGTAGGCCGTGACTATACTGGTATCCCGGGCATTACTCATGCCTACACCAGTACGCATGCCGTCTACCCCAAAGGTGGGCCTTGGCTGAAACCCAAATGGAGCTTCGTCGAACCCCACACCACCAAAGGTTACAACTGGGGTCTCGTCGCGTAATCGCCCTGGGTTTGTATCATATTTTGAACGAAAAGCATTGACGCGTATCTCGTAGAATGTGGAGGAACTGAGAGTATGTGTAAGCTTCAGTCCACCCATGAAGTTATTGACTTCCGTTGGGGTCCAGTAATCGGTGGAATAAATTCTGGAATCAATAAAGCTCACACGGCTCAACTGACCCGCAATACTGAAAGAAGAGCGGAAGATCCCGGGCTGTCCAGCCCTGCTGATCGAAGTACCTGTGATACGACCTCTTAGCCCCTCAAGCGTGAGTTTCATTCCAGGCCTAAGATCCGCAGTTAGTTTCACATGACCTGACCATTCCTGATACCGATCTGTATTCAGCGGAATCAGATACATACTCTGATCAGCACGAGCCGAAGCATAAAAACGGAGTCCACCCAAATACCGGTTTAGATAGGGAACCGGTCCACCAAGGCCGACGTCAATGTTATAGTCTGGATTGACGACCTCCATTGCCTTTCGGTGCTGCCACAAGAAAGCCTGCTGCAGGGCCTCGGGCGTCATATCATTCGAAGGATCATCATCCTTCAATCTTTCCTCCGCAATCGCAATCCATCCCTCGAACCGCGGGTATTGTGCCTGTGTAAACTCGTCCCACCCCCCCGCTTCCGTGCCAGCCCACGCGACATCTGGATCCGTGAATGGACGAATCCAATAAGAACTTGGATCATCTGCACGAGGCCCAAAGTGTTTCTGTGCCGGGGCGCTGTAGCGGATAATCGCATTCCCCGAATAGCGATCTCGTCCCCCCTCCTTGGTCACAACATTAACAACACCCGAACGGACATTCCCATACTCAGCATTGAATCCGCCTGTCTGAACCTGTACTTCCTCTACAGAGGAAAGGCTGATGCTAGTGTACGGCGCATTGTTGCGTTCATCTCTTAAGGTCAGACCATTGACCATAAATGAGAGTTCATCCGAACCACTGCCACGTACGGATAGACCTTGAATTCCAGCCTGCAAACCAACAACGCTATTGATGCTGGAAACAGGAAGAGCCTCAATCTGATCAGCACTCACGTTTAGTTGACTATTCGATACATCCGCCTGCACCACCGGTAATTCCGCGGTCACAATCACCTCTTCGAGCCCCACGGCGTCCTCCACAAGTTGGAAATTCACCGTCGTGGTTTGCTCAATATTCACCCGAACTCCCTCAACAATTTGAGTGGCAAAGCCAATAAATGAAGAGCGAATGGTATACGTGCCGGGAGATACGTTTAGGATGGTATAGTATCCGTCCAGATCAGAAGTGGCCCCCTGTAAAGTAGCGGGGATGAAGAGGTTAACACCAGGAAGCCCTGCCCCAGACTCATCGGTTACCCGGCCAGCTACTTTGCCAGATTGGGCAAACACATTGCCGGATGATAAAACAAATACCAAGGCAAATATATGTGGGAGCCGTACCAGCATTACAACAAAAAGCAGTGCAGATCTGAATGGAGAAGCATGATTCCTCTTACTTTAGAGTAACATCTCACCGTGTTTCTGACCTTCTCGCTGTCGCAGGAACTAATAATAGCCCACTGAAACCCTCATGTAATATAGATAATTAGAATTGTGTTTTGGAGGATTTTTTCGAATTCACAAAAATTTCACAGTTGAAGCAGAGAATATCCTTGATAAAACCTGACTTTCGACTCGGGGGTAAGAACTATCTGGCAATGCTTGACACTTATGCCATATCGAAACCCCACTTATCAATCTAACAACCTAGAGGAGTCTCCATATCCTACCACTGGATGCCAGCCCCTCCAGACTCTCTTCCCTTATGATCACACCTCACTTGACGAGGTGAATCACATCACTGACGATTTATTGGGAGCAACATGTTCTCTGATTCAGGCCCATCTATCCTAGACCTAATGTACACCTGTAAGACTGGCGCTCAGAAACAGCCTTTCCTTCACAAATCAACTTGGTTCGAAGCTAAGTGGACCAAAGGTTGATTAACATTGGAAGGAATTCCCAACACCTTGAAGATCAACGCTTCGCTTCCGAGAGCAAGTTCCAGCAAATCCAGAAAGGTTATCCAAACTACTACCGAGTAACTCGGATTGAACCAGTCGGCAACTATTGACCACCCAGAATCAGGGGCAGGCCATCTTCCCCACCGCCAACGATGACAGTTTTGCTATTGGGTGAATTTGCCAATTGCTGCGTAGCCTCAATTCCCTTGAAGCGCAGAAATTGCGAAGTGAGGCTTGCTGTGATAATCTGCTGGTATGCGGCTTCACCTTCTGCTTCAATGCGCTTACGCTCCGCTTCAAGGCGCTCTTTTTCGATGGTAAATTCGTATCTCTCGGCCTCCTGCTCCTCTTTCAGCTTATTTTCAATAGCCATCTTGATTTGTTCTGGGAGCCGTACATCTCTGATTAGAATCGCTTCAACAAGGACATCTTCATTCCCTACGCTCTCCTTCACTCTGGCAAATATTTGATCCTGTAATTCTGTTCTTCGAGTAGAATAGAGCTCCTCGGGCGTAAACTGACCAATCACTTCTCGTACCGTACTACGAAGTTCTGGACCAATGAGCTTTCGGAAATAATCGACACCATAGTCGACATGTAAAACTGGAAGTGTCTCCGATCTCGGTCGCCAGCGTACGGAAATATCCGTACCGATTGACAATCCGTTTGAGGAAAGCGCCTCCATATTCTCAAGCCTCTCCTGCACACGAACATCGTACTTGATTACATTAACCCACGGTGCATGGACCTTTAGCCCCTCACCGTAGACATCGTCCATGTCCGTTCCTCCGAAGATAGAATAGCGGACACCGGCCTCACCGGAAACAAGTGTCGTTGTCATACAACCGGCGGCCATAGCACCGACAACAAGAACAACCGCAGCGAGTATCGCCCCTCTTGTCAGAAGACGAGACATATTCGGCATATTTGATCTGTTATTCATTTCTTATCCTTAGGAAATCTGGGGATTCGTGGGAAGTGGCTATAACGGTTTACTCGATTGCGAGTTGCAGTGTTGAACCCTATCCTTTGGTATGCGACAAACGCTTGAAAAGCTTATCGGCGAAGGTTCTGTTGTTCGAGAGAACATCAGATTGGCCCCCTATACAACCATGAGGGTAGGAGGGCCAGCGGATTTTTTTGTAGAGGCAACAAATGCGACTGCACTCGAGCGTGCAGTAAGGGCCGTTCGAGGGTTGGACCTACCCTATTTTCTGTTAGGCAAGGGAGCTAACATCGTTATTGGAGATGGCGGCTTCCGTGGAGTCGTTGTCCATAATTCTGCCGATCACATCTGCTTCAATGGAGATCTAGTTACCGCTGAAAGCGGGGCAACGATGTATCCCGACCTCATCGAACTCGCTGCAAGCCGATCCCTTTCCGGGCTTGAGCACTACGTCGGGATTCCCTCAACCGTAGGCGGGGCGCTCTGGCAGAATCTCCACTTTCTCTCTCCTGCCCCGGCGCGTGAACGAACGATGTTCATCGAAGAAGTTCTGGAATATGCGGACCTCCTTACGGAGGAAAATGAATCTAAGCGTGTCGGCGTTGATTATTTTGAATTCGGATATGACAAATCCATTCTGCACTGGCGGGATGACATTGTGCTGAGCGCGACGTTTCGGCTTCAGGAAGCGAATCAAGCAGATATCTACAGAATCATGAAAGAAAATCTAGCCTGGCGCGAATTAAGGCATCCCGACCTAAAAACAGAACCGAGTGTCGGGTCCATCTTCAAGAAAATCCAGGGAATTGGAGCCGGAAAGCTCATTGATGAATGTGGTCTCAAGGGAACCTGCTATGGAGGCATGGCCATCTCACATCTCCATGCCAACATCATCGTCAACCATGCAGATGGGACCGCGGCAGATCTCCAGGCACTGGTAGCCTACGTTCAAAAAGAGGTGACCCAACAGACAGGATATCACCTGGAAACAGAAGTTGAATTCGTCGGTGACTTCCATCCTCCGACCAGTGGAAAACCCGTGTTTCTGCCTCGACCAGAAGGCTTGGTTACTGCCGAGGAATTAGCCGCGCGCCACTCACCATGAGCATGCCCAACAAGCCAGCCAGCTGGATTGCTGGAGCGAAGTCTGTACTCCTGAAGGATCTCCGCCTTGAACTACGCAACAAATCCGTACTGGGCACACTGCTCATCTTCGTATTAAGCACATTGTTTTTAGTCCTGTTTGCCACTGCAAGAGAAGACCTCGGTCCCCGAACGAAGTCGGGCCTACTTTGGATCGTAATCCTTTTTACCGCAGCATTGGGGCTGGGACGAGTATTTCTGTCTGAGGAAGAACGTGGAACCGCAATCTTTTTGCGATTGCATACACGGGGAGGGATGGTTTATCTCGGCAAGCTTTGTTATAGCTTCCTGACGCTTCTGTGCGCAAATGTTGTTTCATCCGGGGTATTCCTGCTGCTTCTAAGTGTTGAGGTAGCACTACCCGGGCTTTTTATCCTGACAATTTGTCTGGGCACCCTGGGTCTTGCAGGGGCGACCACACTTCTAGCGGCGATTATTTCACGAACGGCACGAGGCGGACCGCTCCTTCCCGTTCTACTCTTTCCCCTTTTGATCCCTTTATTGCTTTCTGCCGTTGAAGCGACTCATCTAAGTTTTACGGGTCAATCTTTTACCACAGATGGATGGAGTGCGGCCATTGGATCCTTGGTTACCATGGTAAGTTTTTCCGGCGTCGTGATCGCCGCGTCTATCCTCCTTTTTGACTATGTCTGGGAGAACTAAATCAAGTCTATGCCTCGCAACTACAGGAGAATACGCCTGATCATTATCGTTTGGATGACGCTCGTTCTCTTGGGAGCGTTTTCTTTTGCCGGAACGTGGTTGAATATCCCACGTGTAGCCATGCTGGAGCACACCGCTCGGAATTTGTATTTCCATGTTCCGATGTGGTTTACCATGATGGCATTGACAGCCCTTTCCGCCGTCCATGCCATTCAATGTCTCCGAACGAATAACCCGGTGAGCGATATTAGATCGAGCACTGCCGCGCTGGTTGCGATTGTGTTCGGACTTTTAGGACTGGCGACAGGTAGCATGTGGGCACGTTTCACCTGGTATGAAGGGACGAACATATGGTGGAATTTTGATCCGAAACAATCAATGGCCGCAGTCCAGGTACTAATCTACGGTGCATATTTTGCCCTTCGAGGTGCATTAGATGATCCAATCAAACGAGCACGGATTGCAGCTGTCTATAATATTTTTGCATTTGTAACCGTACCTTTCCTGTTGTACGTTTTGCCACGTCAGTTAGAGAGCCTGCATCCTGGTGCCGAAGGGAATCCAGCATTCAGTGATATTACCGATCCGATTATGAGAATCGTATTTTACCCAGCGGTGATCGGGTTTATTGGTTTAGGGTGGCTGCTCTATACTCAACGCGTCCGGTTATCGCGTGCCTCTGCCACACTGCAGTCTATCTTGGGAAAGGACTTGTAAATAACATCATGCTCGCTCTGCTACTACAAACTTCCGGTTTTGAAGCTACGATGCTGGACAATGACAAACTGATGGTTGTCTTGGCTGTTGTCCTAGTCATCTGGCTAGGGATCGTAATCTTCATCTATGCGACAGATCGAAAAATCAATCAAATTGAATCTTCGATCCAGCATCTTCTTGAAAACGAGAAGCTTGCCGAATAGGCTGAATCAGATACTATTTGGTGGACAATCTGATTAAGGGAAAACAGAGTTTTATGAGGGCTTGGAATGTTCGATTGCCAGAAAATAGAACCACAAAGACCGTAGCTGGGCGTGATGATTCGGATACAGACAACCAGTTGGAATGATCGCAGTAGAATCAACAAACCGAGACCTCTAAGCGCATGCGTAAGCCTCGCACCATTATTAGTCTGATTGCCCTTGTGGGATTTGCATCGCTGCTTCTGTTTAGCTTCGGCGAACAGGTTGGGGGCTATATGCATTTTTCCGAAGCTGAAGCTTCAGGGACACGTGCCCATGTGGTCGGTTACTGGGTGCAACCGGAGACGGCTTATTATGACCCGGAAGCTAATCTCTTCACATTCCATATGCAGGATGAAGAAGGGACCGTGCGAAAAGTCCACTATAGTGACACAAAGCCGGCAAGCTTTGAGAATGCGGAAAAACTGGTCGTGGAAGGCCACCTGAATGGAGATATTTTCGAGGCAGAACATATCCTCATGAAATGCCCCTCCAAGTACAGCGAAACCAATACGCTCAACCAGATTCCTCCCTCCTAGACCAGATTTAATCCGCGTACTTACACCTCTCTCATCTGCCACCCTTGATATCTATTCTTCGGAGGACATTCGGGAGAATAGAACTGGGCGACCGCCAACGATCAATTATCCTCTACGCGACTGGTTTGGAGCATCCTGAATCATATACTGATTCAAAGCTGCTTGCACCTTAATCAAGTTCACTTTGATATCGTACAACCTGCGGAAAACTACCCCATCCTGTTCCGTGATCCGCTTGCTGTGTTTCTGTATTGTCCTTGCCGTTCCATGTAAGGCACAGGAGTACGCGTTCTCCATTGCACGTGTCAAATACGGAGGTGGGGGGGACTGGTACAGCGACGAACAATCACTCCCGGAGCTCTTGGCTCACGTCCGAACTGAA
Organism: Bacteroidota bacterium; assembly: GCA_026702635.1. Taxonomy (GTDB): domain Bacteria; phylum Bacteroidota; class Rhodothermia; order Rhodothermales; family Bin80; genus Bin80. Next base: position 9,268 of record JAPPBZ010000272.1, on the reverse strand, counting down.
ACGCTGGTGAACGCTGCGCCGACACCGGAGATTGTTGAACTTTCCAATAATCGATTATTCACCTTTCCATACCTGTACCTGACAGGACATGGCAATGTCGTGTTTACAGAACAGGAGGTTATCCAGCTGCGCCAGTACCTAGAGCAGGGAGGCTTTCTGCATATTGATGATAATTATGGTTTGGACGAAGCTATTCGCCGTGAAATGACCAAAGTGTTTCCCCAACAGGAATTTGTCGAACTCCCCTTTGACCACACAATCTATCATGCTCATTATTCATTCCCCAATGGTCTGCCAAAAATCCACGAGCACGATGGCAAACCACCCCAAGGATTGGGGTTATTTGATAGCTATGGTCGCCTTTGTGTGTTCTACAGCTACGAGAGTGATCTCGGCGATGGCTGGGAACCCGAATCAGTGCATGACCTTCCACCAGAAATCCGCGAATCCGCTCTCCAAATGGGAACTAATATCCTGGTATATGCCATGATGGGGAGCAATTGACCTAATTTTATTCATCATTCACATGAGTCATCTTATATCACAGGATCCCGAAATCCACGCTGCGATTGAACGGGAAGTCCATCGTCAGAACTACGGCCTAGAATTGATCGCTTCGGAAAATTTTGTGTCCAGAAGTGTCATGCAGGCCCAGGGCTCTGTCTTCACGAATAAATATGCCGAGGGGCTGCCTGGCCGGCGCTATTACGGCGGTTGTGAATTTACGGATGTTGCTGAAGATTTGGCGCGCAGTCGTGCAAAAGAACTGTTTCAATGCGACTGGGTCAATGTGCAACCCCATTCAGGGGCCTCCGCTAATGCTGCCGTTTACCTGAGCTGCCTGAAGCCGGGGGATACCTTCCTTGGCCTTGATCTTGCACATGGCGGACACCTGACACATGGAAGCCCTGTGAATTTCTCGGGTATCTGGTTTCAGGCAACATACTATGGGGTAAACGAAGATGGACGTATTGATATGGATCGCGTCCGGGACAAAGCAAAATCCATCAACCCTAAACTGATCTCTATTGGAGCCAGTGCATACTCGCGCGATTTTGACTATGAGGCATTTCGGGCAATTGCCGATGAAATCGGTGCGCTCCTGTGGATGGATATGGCGCACCCTGCCGGATTAATTGCCGCTGGGCTCCTGAACGACCCGCTACCTCACGCCCACATCGTCACAACAACCACGCACAAGACACTTCGTGGACCGCGTGGGGGAATGGTACTGATCGGAAATGATTTTGAGAACCCTTTTGGCAAAGTTGCCCCAAAGAGCGGCCGTGTCCGCAATATGAGTGAATTGCTTGATTCTGCCGTCTTTCCCGGTATGCAAGGTGGCCCACTCGTACATGTCATTGCAGCCAAAGCAGTTGCCTTCAAAGAGGCGCTGCAGCCCGAATTTGTCGAATATGCGCGGCAGGTGCAAAAAAATGCAGCTGTCATGGCACAATCTTTTTTGTCGCGTGGCTACGATGTTGTGAGTGGAGGAACCGATAACCATCTGGTGTTGGTTGACCTTCGCAGCAAAAATATTACTGGACGGGATGCAGAGCGTGCCTTGCAGGCAGCGCACATCACAGTGAACAAAAACATGGTCCCCTTTGATGATAAAAGCCCATTCGTCACCAGTGGGATCCGGTTAGGAACGGCCGCTGTCACGACACGAGGATTTGAAGAAGCAGATATTGAGGAGGTGGTTATGCTGATTGATCGTGTTCTGAACGCGCCCACCAACGAGTCCACCCAACACAAGGTAAAAAACGAAGTCTATGCCCTCTGCGAAAACCATCCCCTCTACGACTTTGTGATTGCATAGACTCCACCCACTTTGCCCTGAGATCAGATTCATTTGCCATCACACACCCGAGAGAATCGAGCCGAATGCATGCCTCATGATTGGCACTGAGCCCTCGCAGATTATATTTTTCTGAACCGACTAAACTAGGTTTTGTATACAGGTGTCGTCCCTACGAAGAGATCTATGAAGGTCGGAAAAATAGACAAATCGACCCACTTACATCATTCAGGCTTATCGGAAGAAATTTACGATATGGCCCTGGTGTCCGGTGAAGAGGAAGGGCTTATAGATCCTGATGGCGGGGAGGTTGATTGGCTTTTGGACATGCGGATCCCCCTCCTTGATGGTAGTATTGCCTCCAGGCTTGGTAATCTGATCGCTGATCGGGTGCGTGCGACTGGCTGTAGACAAGTCGCTGGCTATGGATTTGGTGGCAACGCGATGGTCTGCGCAACTGTTCATGCCGATGGATATCCACATCTTCTGGGTGGCTTCATCCGGTTGCAACGCAAACCACATGGGCGTCGGCGTCTGATTGAAGGCCCACTTGATCGTCACCTTCCTGTTGTACTTCTAGATGATCTACTCAATAGCGGAGCGACTGCACTGCGCGCACTTCATCAACTCAGAAGTGAAGGATTTCAGGTGGTGGGATTTTTTACAATCTTTGAATTCACCTGGGGTAACGGACGGGCAAAGCTTGAAAAAGAAGGGTTGTGGGTTGATACACTGATGGAGTTGGCACTCAACCAAAAAAATACGGGGAGTTCTGACTCGGCTGTTCGTGTTTAAGGATAATGGGCTTCAATTGGCGAAGACTATTTCGGCGTAGCAGAACCGCAAAAACCTCTACTGCGATTCAACAAGCAGAGACGCAGGCCGTCGCTGAGCCGCGGGAAGATGTATTACCAGAAGGCAGCGAAATGTCCTTTCTGGATCACCTTGAGGATCTGCGCTGGACCATTATCAAAGGAGTCGGCGGAGTGGTTCTCATGACCATTATCGCAGCGATCTTCCATGATTGGGTCGTAGACGTGATTCTCATGGGCCCCGCCAAATCGGACTTTATTACCTATCAACTTCTAGGCCTTGACTTCGCCGACCTGCATCTACAAAACCGTACGGTGACCGGCCAGTTCTTTGCGCTTGTGGGTATTGTGATGGCGGTGGGGCTCGTCGCCGGCTCCCCGATTCTCATCTATTATTTCTGGAAATTTATTGAGCCGGGACTTTATCCAAAGGAAAAAGCCGGCATGAAATTTATTGCGGCCTTTGCAACATTCTTTTTTGTCGTTGGAATTCTGTTCGGATATCTGGTCATTACTCCTCTGGCACTCAATTTTTTCAGCAATTTTATAATCTCTGATATTGTCCATAACGAATTTGATATTACCCGCTATTTCAGCAGCGTCACTTGGTGGGCTTTTGGAGCCGGCATCCTTTTCGAGCTCCCTGTCGTGATTTACTTCCTCACAAAACTGGGCATTGCGACCCCCAAACGTCTACGTGCGGTTCGCAAGTATGCGTTTTTGAGCGTTTTCATCATTGGCGCGATCGTGACACCTGCGGACCCCTTCTCTATGTTTGCTGCTGCCCTGCCGCTGTATCTACTCTACGAAGGATCCATTATCGTTGCCGCTTGGACAGAGCGCAGAAGAATTCGTGAACTCAATAAAGCGTTTGGGGACGACAATTAACTCAATTGCCCCCAGACCCACAGGAGGGTTCGCACACCCAGTACAGCGCAGATCAGCGTCACCAGAATTCCGAGCCCCAAATACCAGCGTGGCATCGCGACTGCCTTTTGCCTGGTTGCCAATAGCAGCACAAACCCGGCAATGAAGGGCAACAGTAGCCCGTTCGCTGCCTGCGCAGCAATAATGATTTCCAAGGGATTGCGCCCATAAAATGCAAAGCCCATCCCGGTGAGCAAAACGGAAATCCAGACAAAACGAAACCCTGCGTGTTTGGGATCATCCGGCCATCCAAAAATCTCACGGACTCCACATGCCGCCGCCAAAGGTGCCGTGACTGCGGAAGTGATCCCCGCTGCGAAAAGTCCGATCCCAAAAAGCAACTCCGCAAATGGACCGGCCGCCGGTCGAATGACCGGAGCAATCGCTGCAACGGATCCCACAGAGCCAGTCTCCAGCGTTGCACCCGCAAGTAGAATTGCAATAGAAACAACCCCTCCCAGTGGCAGGAAAATTGCCATCCCCGTCAACTCACGCCGCCAAGCAAACTGCGAATCAAAGCCAGTCCAGTACTTTTTGGCGGCACTCCCATGCAAAAAAAGGTTGTACGTAACAACGGTTGTGCCCACCAGTGCAATCGTGCGCACCAGCCCACCTTCTGGAATTCTCGGAAGGATCAGCCCCTGAAATGCCTGTTGCCAATCAACAGGTGCCAAAAACATCGTGACCAGAAACACCACACTCATCAACAAAACTAAGCCCGCCAAAACTCTGGTTGCGGTACGCAGTCCCAAAAAGAGTACGATTGCCGCCAGTCCGCCGACCAGGAACACCAATACGCCATCCGGTACCGCCATTAGGCTACTCATACCTGCCACTGCCCCCGCGATATTCCCCGTCTCAAATGCTGCAGTGCCCGCCCAGAGTCCCAGAACAACCAATGAAATCACCACCCATCGTACTGACGAACCCTGTGTATACCTGCGGAGTGCCTCTCCCATACCGAGACCGGATAAAATTCCCGCCCCAGCTGTAAAGGATTGAAGGATGAATGTGGCGCAAACAGAAAATAACAAGACCCAACCCAGCGCGTAACCAAAATCAATCCCTGCAGTCGCACAGGTCAAGACTGTGCCGGGACCTACAAAGGCGGCGACGACCAAAGAAGAGGTTCCCAGTTGCAACCGGGATCGTTTCATTGAAACCTCGTGCTACGAGATGGTCCAAGTGTCTGCGGCATGCAAGAGGGCATCCAGATCTCCTGGACCACGCTTTTCTGTCACAGTGGTAATCTGCTCCTGTAAAAGCTGTTCGTACGTGGGTCGCTCTTCGCGGAAAAGGACACCAAACGGACGTGGCATATCTGGTTGCTGGGACATCCGACTTACGATCCCCGAGAGCTCCAAACTGCTTTCGTCATAAACAATGGCATCTCCTGCCGAGAAATGTCCCGCATCAAGATCAAAGACAACAGGGTTGAATCCATCCAACCGGACCCCCCTGGTTTCCTTCGCAAACAGCATAGGTTTGCCGTGTTCAAGGTAGATGGTTCGATCTGGCTTCGTTGCCTTTTCCGTGAATTCAAAGAAAGCACCGTCGTTATAGATATTGCAATTCTGATAAATCTCAATGAATGCACTCCCTTTATGCGCATGTGCACGCCGGAGTATCTGAGTCAAATGTTTGGTGTCCCGATCTGCTGTTCTTGCTACGAAAGAAGCTGAGGCGCCCAAAGCAAGTGAAAGTGGATTAAATGGAGACGCGATGGATCCAAACGGGCTACTCTTGGTCACTTTCCCAATCTCGCTCGTCGGACTGTACTGTCCCTTGGTCAATCCATAGATTTGGTTATTGAAGAGCAGGATCTGCAGGTCCACGTTTCGGCGCAGCATATGGATCAAATGATTGCCTCCAATGGACAAGGCATCCCCGTCCCCTGTCACAACCCATACATCGAGATCCGGCCGTGAGGCCTTCAATCCAGTGGCTACGGTTGGAGCGCGTCCGTGAATGGAATGCATTCCGTACGTGTTCATATAGTAGGGGAACCGACTCGAACAGCCGATCCCACTGATGAATACAACATTTTCCCGTTTTACTTCCAGTTGTGGCATCAACCGCTGAACACTGGCCAGGATTGCATAGTCTCCACAACCTGGACACCATCGTACATCCTGATCGCTAGCGAAGACTTTGCGATCAATTCTGGGTTTTGACGGGCCTGGCCTACGCGGCCCACGGCTCGGCGGCAAGGTTGGCTTTCTAGAAGGAGGTAACGTCGGCATCAATGATGTTTTTTGCAGTGGTGAAGAGCAGAATCTACAATCTCGCTTGCCTTAAACGGTTGGCCTTGAACCTTATTCAGACCAGCAAACGGCAACAGGAAACGATCCCGCAGAATACGAACCATCTGTCCTTTGTTCAATTCAGGGACTAGATGATGCTCAAAATGTCCCAGTACGCCTCCCAAATCAGACGGCAGCGGATTAATGTAGCGTAGCTGCACGGTCCCCGCCTTCAGTCCATGATCCCGCAACCGATCTACCGCCGTCTTGATCGCCCCCTCAGTTGATCCCCATCCAATAATGAGTATGTCTCCCTCAGAATCACCATATATCTCAGTCGGCTGAATGAACTTAGCAACCCTCATCACCTTGTCTGCACGAAGGTTTGTCATGAATTCGTGATTCTCTGGATCATAGGAAACTTCTCCTGTCTCGTGCTGCTTTTCCAGACCGCCTAAGCGATGCTCTAAACCTGACGTGCCGGGCTTTGCCCACGGTCTTGCAAGCGTCGTCTCGTCACGCAAATACGGGAGAAATGTCTTCTGACCATCTACCACTTGGTTGGGTTTATGGGCGAAGGAAATCGAGAAATCCTCTAAATCCTCGGTTGATGGTATGCGCCAGGGCTCAGAGCCGTTTGCCACATATCCATCAGCTAACAGAATTACGGGGGTCATATGGCGTACGGCAACACGACAAGCTTCATACGCCGCATGGAAGCAATCTCCAGGGGTTGACGCAGCAATGACCGGCAATGGCGCTTCTCCATTGCGACCGTACATGCACTGAAGAAGGTCACTCTGCTCCGTCTTGGTTGGCAGGCCCGTCGAAGGTCCCCCTCGCTGCACGTTAATAATCACCATGGGTAGTTCCATCATCACTGCCAACCCGATCCCCTCCGCCTTGAGCGTTAACCCGGGACCACTGGTTGCGCAGACTCCCAAGTTCCCACCAAAACTGGCCCCAATCGTTGCACCTATTGCCGCAATTTCATCTTCAGCCTGGAAGGTTTTTACGCCAAAATTCTTATGCTTGCTTAACTGATGAAGTAGGTCTGATGCGGGCGTGATGGGGTAACTGCTATAGAATAAATCAAGATTGCTTTTATTGCTGGCTGCAACCAATCCCAGAGCAAGAGACTCTACACCACGGATTGCACGATAAACTCCTGGTTCGAGCCGTGCGGGGGCAACCTTGTATTGAATAATGAAGTCTTCTGTAGTTTCGCCGTAGTGAAACCCTTTCTTCAATACATGTATGTTCGCATTCAGAAGTTCAGGACGACTAGCGAACTTGTGGGATAACCAATCCAGTGCAGGTTCAAGTGGACGTGAGTACAGCCATAGCGTCAGCCCCAGCGCGAACATATTTTTGCTGAGATCGACAACTTTTTTATCCAGACCAAAGTCCTTGAGCGCCTCCTCGGTCATCCGTGACAATTCAACCTCAAAGACCCGATAGTTCTTCCTCAGTTCTTCGTCTTCCAAAGGATTGGTATCCCCGTATCCTGCAAGTTTCAGGTTATGGGGTTTGAATGCGTTCACATTGATCACGATAGCTCCGCCGCGTCGAACACGAGATAGGTTGACTTTCAACGCAGCCGGATTCATAGCTACAAGCAAATCCACCTCATCGCCCGGAGTTCGAACATTGACCGAACCAAAATGCAGTTGATAGCCACTCACACCGTAGGTCGTCCCAGCCGGGGCGCGGATTTCCGCCGGAAAATCCGGCAGGGTTGCCAGGTCATTCTGTGCAAAAGCCGTTGCCAAAGTGAATTGGGATCCCGTCAACTGCATCCCATCACCGGAATCCCCGGCAAAAAGCACCGTTGCCTCGCTGAGGGATTTTACAGATTTTGTTTCGGTAGCGATATTTAGAGAATCATCCTCCATCGGGCTTCCAGTACTTTAACGGTTTCGTCAACGTTACTGCTATATTCAACTGCTTGTGCGTCCGCGTGTTGGGGCTTATATACCTAAAGTGAATCGTGCGCCCTAGTTCTTTTTGGTGATTCAACGTCCGCTACCCTGATCGCAGGATTGCTTCGCAATCGGGAACGGATACTGATTTGCATTCGTGTCCCTGAACAAGCATCTGATTTTGAGTTACAACCCTTTACGGGCGTGGCATCACTGGGCATGGTGTTATGATAAGTGATGGGATGGGTCACGTCCCATACTGTCGTGCCCGTGTACCCACTGCTTTGTAGAAACGTTTCGTGCGAGCCTGCTTCATTTTGGGTTATAATCCCTGCGTGCTGCGTATACTGTGGGCAGGAATACCTGCTATGACTTAAAACACCCTGATTGATATGCTTCACTATACTTCGGTCACTGAGGAAGTTTCGGTCACGGTGTCGCCAGTCTATCTCGACGCAGAATCGAACTACTTTCTGGGCCGGTTTGCATTTGCCTACTATGTAATGATTACGAACCATCGACGCGATCCGGTCCGCCTTCTTCGAAGATACTGGAATATACGGGAAAAGGATCAAGCTCCCAGAGAGGTTGAAGGAAGAGGAGTTGTTGGTCAGCAACCTCTCATTCATCCCGGAGAATCCTACCACTACAATAGCTTCTGTATCCTCAATTCTTTTGAGGGGAGCATGGAGGGCAACTACACGATGGAGACGGAAAGTGGCGATAAGTTCTTGGTTGAGATTCCTAAGTTTGACCTGAAGGCCCGGGTAAACTAAGGGGAATTATATATTTAACTGCAACCCTGCGAAGACGATGACTGGGGTGAATTGGAGTTGACAGGATGCGGCGACAAACCCACGCTAATCACAATTGCGATACAGGAGGTTCGGACAAAGACACACAAGTTCACTGTCCCATGAGGCCTCGTTCGGTCCCGAACGGAGGGACCACACGCTGAGGGCACATTGGCAAATCACCACGAATGCCATGTTAACGGGAATTTCCTTCTGATCTACCATGTTGATGATTCGCCGAGGCTGAGCGAATCTGCCAGCTTCGTTCGTACTCGTACCCACGCCGAACTCTTCAAATGACCTAGTCCAGCTACCCCCGGCGTGCCTTATCCATGGTCTAAGACTGTAGATTTGCAATGCGGCGGTTCGTGGGTTCTTGGGGTGATCCAATTTGGACGCCCCCTGTTGTGTTAATGGGATAAATGCCCTTTGTAGCCTGAGGACAAAGCATGCAGACAGTTTATCTGTGCAGCGAAATAGTAGTAGTTGCGGATATGGGATGTGACATTTTTCTGTTGTCAGCTGTTACGTATTGATCGTGCTTGAACCATTCATTGGGCTTGGATCCATTCGAACATGGTCCCCAATCTAGGGTAACAGACTGAGTGGGCTTCTTCACTGTATCCTTATTCGTGGTAGTCAATGGAGCGTCCAGCGCAAGTAACACCGTACCGAGCGTCTAATTCCATTCGGATTGTTACGGCAGCAAGTCTATTTGACGGGCACGATGCCGCCATTAACATCATCCGGCGCGTACTGCAGGCTTCTG
>JAPPBZ010000321.1 GCA_026702635.1 Bacteroidota bacterium | reverse complement strand
CCGCGAGCCCGGAATCGGTCGTGTCGGGGGATTCCTTCAATCTCTACTCGTACCTGCTCTCTTTGCCCCTCTGTGAATTGTGGGGAAGATCGAATAACGGTCGTATTATTCGTCCTCAAGCTTACCAGGCCTGCGAGGGAATCCGCCAGATCAATCTGGAAACGCACACTGTCGCCGGTCGCCACAACGGTGTCCGGCTTTGTCGGCCACGACAGCAACTGATTCATCACCGACACCGGTCCTGAAACCCACACACTATCAGGGTCAAGTTGTGGTTTACCCACGAAAAAATGTGGTGGCTGGGGTACAAACCTTATACGTGATTCGATTGGAACTAGAAGTTCGCTTCTGGCTTCCTTCTGAAAGTCGATCCTTTCCGGTATAATACTTTCAATACTTACCTCTTCGGGAATTCGAAGCAGTAACTGTGTATCAACCACTCCCTGATCCGAATCAAATGTGATCGGACTGTTCCAGTAACGGGCCCGAAAACGCTGTACGAGCAGGTTGAGCCCTGGACCATACAAGGTGGCGCGAATTGCCTCTGGCAATGGTTGCACTAACGCGGAATCCTCATCCATCCCGGAAACGCAAGGAGAAGAAATTTCCTCTGCCTGTGAAACACAGGTCATGTACTCCACCGACAGATAATAATTCTCCGAAAGGCTGAGCATCAGCCAGATCATGAGTGATGCCGCCAAACTGAAAATCATTGCTCGCCGCCGGGCTCCCGAAGACTTTTCTTGCTCACCCAATGTTGATTGACGACCAAGAATCGTCCATCTGACACCGCGCCACAGTCGTTCTAACTTGCTGAGCATAGGATCATCAAACCTTAATTGATCGGGCTATGAGGAAATCTACGGAAGGAATTTTTAACAATTTACCGCCCAGGTTCAGATTCCCGCTCCATCTCGTGGTACATCTCAATTAATGAACGCACGGAGTGCTCCCAGTTATACCGTTCTTTGACAGCCTGGTGTCCATTGATTCCCATTTGTTTGCGGCGTGATGGGGCTCTGTACAACTCAATAATACCCGAGGCAAGGGCTTCATGGTCTCCGTAGGGTACGACAATCCCACAATCAGTTTCTTCCACAACTCGTTGCATATACGTACAGTTTGTAGTGATCAGGGCGCGCTCAAGGTACATATAGTGGAATAATTTGTGAGCCACTGTTGTATCTGTATGTTCACATTTCAACTGCGGTATCAGACATACATCGCTGGCCAGAATATAACTTTTGATTTCAGCCTGAGGTCGCCAGCCTTCAAAGAATACGTGATCCGCGATTCCCAATGATTCTGCCTGTGCCTCCAGTTCGGGTCGAATTCGTCCATCCCCGACAAGGACTAGGCGTGCATTACACTGCCGAAGCACAAGTGGCATAGAATCAAGGAGGAAGCCCAGTCCTCGGTGTAAATTGATTCCACCGGTATAAACCATTGTAAATTCAGATGCATGTTTCTGGATAATTGGTTCGTACACAGGATAATCATCAAATGCCGCGGTGTTAATTGTATTTGGCAAAACGGTTACCTTACTGTCGGGACATCCTAGTTCAGTGTAGCGAGTCTTCATCTCATCGGTGGTCACAACAATATTCTTGACTCTACCAGCCCATTTTTTCTCTAGTGCCTTCCATCTTCGAATGCTGACGAACAGTTTTCCGGGAAATCGAGTGCTCCATGCATATTGCTCTATCGCGGCAACCCATGCCTCATGCAAATCCGCAATCACCGGTACTCCTGCACGTCTGCCCGCTTTCAATGCTCCCCCACACATATACAGATCGTGGGCATGGATGACGTCAAAGCTAAATTGCTTCTGGAGCCGCCGAACTTGCCGTGCAATATACCAGGACAGAATCGGAACTGTGCCCGCAAGTCCCCGCATCCAGTTGCGGAATTTTTGAGGTACGTGTCGACGTACAATTGTAAACCCCTGATATTTTTCTATTGACTTCCTAGTATCAGGAGCAAGGATCAGCAGTATGATTTCAAATCCCGCTCCCGCCAAGGCACTTGCTTCATTCTCAACACGTATGTCTGGTGGAAACGGTTGATCCAGGATCATCAGGATCCGATAAGGCCTTTTCGGTTCAGCCTTATGGTGTTCAAGTGCCGCTGTCATATGCACCAGATTATGCTCTTTCTAGAAGAGAACGAGCAATCATTGCGGCAGCTCTTCCTTCAGGACCCTCACCCAAACGACATTGTGGCCCGGTTGGCTTTCCCATTGCAGTATTGACGATAGAC
>JAPPBZ010000222.1 GCA_026702635.1 Bacteroidota bacterium | reverse complement strand
TCAGGAGACGGCAGAGGTCAGCCCGGATATTCGGGCCGCTCTGTCCAATGTCGGCCGGGCCGCTGCACGCTATGAACTGGCACAAAGCAGTCGCATCCTCCCGGATGCCACAGCGGTCAGCGCAGTGGCGGTCGTGCCGGGGATTGAAAACCCCAATGGAGTGCCACTTGAAGAGCTTTATCTGGATCCAGCAGTGCGCAACGACTATGGCAACCTTCGACCCTATGCGCAGGCCGAGGTGTCTCTGGTCCAACCCATTTACACATGGGGAGCGCTGAGAGGGGCGGTAGAGGCTGCATCTGCGAGTGCAGATCTCGAAGAAGCACGAGCTCAGGAGACGATTTTTGGGGCCTCATTGCGCGCGGCAGAACTCTATTACAATGTTCTGTTGACAAATGAGTTGAAACGACTGGTTGATCGGGCGGGAGATGTGGTCGCCATGGCCATGGAGGAAATCAACCGCTTGCTTGAGGAAGGAGATCCGGAAGTTGATGATGCAGATCGTTATGAAGTGCTGATTACGCAACAGGAATATGAGCGGCGTATTGTAGAGGTGAATCAGGTACGTCAGACCGCCCACGCTGCACTGCGTCGCCAATTGATGGTTGCAGATTCGACACGTATTGTGCCTGTGCGTGATGCCCTTGAACCACTGACGTTTGTCTTGGAGAACCTGGATTTTTATCAGCAAAGCGCCCTTCAGTATCGCCCGGAAATTCTTCAGGCGGAGGCGGGGCTGGCCGCGACCGATGCATTGGTTCGCGTAGCGAGAGCAGACTATTATCCGCAAGGTGCATTTGGATTGACGCTGAGCGTCAGTGGCGCCTCGAACCGATTCCGGCAACCCAATCCGTATATCAGCGATGGGTTTCGGCGCACGAGTGCACGAACAGGCATCGGGCTGCTCCAGAAATTGAACTTCAAGCAGACCCGAGCACGGGTTGCACAGGCGGAGGCACACCGCAATTCAGTGCAATATCTGGCCATTGCAGCTGAGCAGGGGGTTCTTGCTGAGCTTGAACAATCATGGCGACATGTGATTATTCAGGAGGCAGCGCTGGCTGCAAAGGATAGCTCTCTTGCAATCAGTAAAGAATGGCTTCGTGTCGAACAAATCAATTTCGATCTGGATTTGGGGGATACAGAAAATCTCGTGAAAGCAGTACAGGCGAATCTGACGTTGGAAGCTGAGTACTACGAAGCGGTCAGCCGCTACAACATGTCAATTATGAAGCTTCTGGCAGATGCTGGTCTACTTACACATGAAACAGATTCGTTTTTTGAATAACAGTACAATGAAATCAAACTTGCTGTTGGTACTGGGTACCCTATTGCTTTGGGCACCTCTGGTTGTGGCACAGGATGCAGAGACGGAGGTTCGTGCACTCATCACACAGCGTGACCAGGAAATCAAGGCCGCGGTTCGCGGGATGAAGGAAGATCCAGCTCTGCAGGAGGTTGCACGCTCGCTGATCAATGATCAGATTGACTTCGAGGAGATGGGGCGGCTTTCGCTTGGCCGCTACTATGAAGATATTTCCGTGCAGCAGCGCCAGGATTTTGTCGAAATCTTTGGCGAGATTGTGCGTTCGCAGTCATTGGGCGACCTGTCTGTATATGAAGCCCCGGTCACCATTGGGACCGTGATGGTCAGGGACAACAAGGCATCCGTGAGCACCGTCGCAGAGATTCGGGGGACTGATGTCGAAGTATCGTATCAGTTGCACCGAAAAGGAGGTAAGTGGTGGCTCTATGACATCATCATTGATGGGGTCGGAACGGTAGAGGGCTACTCAGTGTCGTTTCAGACTTATGTACGCAAGCGCGGCTTTGATGCATTCATGCAGAGTCTGCGAAAAAGACTCGCAACGACAGAGTAATTAACGCGTGCGAACTGTTGACCACGTCCCTTCGCCGTAAGTAGTTCCAGCGCCCTGTTGACCACAGGCTTGATCCTCTGCATTCAGAGGATCCCTCTTCCAAATCATATACAGGAATCGAATCTGGATGTGTGGTCGGCCCCTGTAATACAATTTGGGTGCGTATTTCAAGCTAGTCAGGGATCCGTAGATGGATATCCATCTCCTTCTTTCGTTCAGCAGAACTGGAATTCATCAAAAAGCCGATCGATATAGGAAGTAGGCGTATCTTACTGCAGATTTAAGCATTCGTTTTTGTGACAACAGAAGGATACGTTCTGCATACCTATGGAAAGGAGGCGTATCTGCGGCATGCAATTGCTTCGGTTACCACACTTCGCCGCT
>JAPPBZ010000105.1 GCA_026702635.1 Bacteroidota bacterium | reverse complement strand
GGCGACGCGATCCGCGTGGAGACGACGCTCGTGGACTACGACGCCAAGCGCATCACCCGAAGATCCAACAGATGATACGTGCGCCTATTATGCAACTCCCGGGTCCAATGGCACGGGGCTACCGGGTACGCAGATCCACACACTTACGGAAGATTTAGCCGGACGGATCTGGGTTGGTACCAGTGGCGGTCCGGCATATTTTCGAAGTGGTTCTTTTGCCGCAAATGATCCCACGCTGCAAGCAGTATGGCCTGTTTGGGCGGATCGCACATTTGGATCCTATGTATTGAATGGGTTGAGTGTCAATGACATCGCGGTTGATCCGTCAAACCGGCTGTGGATAGCGACCCCCGGTGGCGTCTATTTGCTTTCAGAGAGCGACGGATTCACGCAGGTTGCGCACTATAGATCTGATAACTCCCCCTTGTTTTCCGATATGGTGCTCACGGTCGCCGTTGAAGGATCCAGTGGTCGTGTCTTTTTGGGGACCGATAAGGGGCTCATCAGCTTACTCAGTGATGCGATTCAGCCTTCGGAACGTACAAGGGATCTGTTTATTTACCCAAATCCAGTTGAGATTATCTCAGACGCAGAGCCTCAAATTTACATTGAAGGTCTAGTTGCAGAAACGGAAATATCTGTCATGGCGGTACACGGAGAACTGGTTCGACGCATGGAGGCACGTGGTGGACGGGGGATTTGGGATGGTCGCGATCAGGATGGCAGACTGGTCCCTTCTGGAATGTACTTGATTGTTGCCATGGGAAAGAATGGTGAAGGCGTGGCATATGGCAAGGTTGCAGTCATTCATTGACGAGATCTTTTATAACTGTGGGTTGTTCAATTTGGGATTTGCCAAAAAATGGTGACCGTAGCTCAGGCGGTTAGAGCGCCAGGTTGTGGCCCTGGAGGTCGGGGGTTCAAGTCCCCTCGGTCACCCTTGTAAATATTTGCCGCGTTCGTCTAGGGGTCTAGGACGCCGGCCTTTCACGCCGGTAACACGGGTTCAAATCCCGTACGCGGTACTCGGGCAAGGATAAAGCCTCGAAGTGCTACTGCCAGTGCCATCGGGATAGTTGCAGGCGGAAGAGATTGTGCCCACCAGGGTGCCCCGAACACGAAAACAGCAGCAGCACACGTTGCAGCATACCAGTACACGATTGTCCAGGGTTTTCGAGAGAAGAAAAGGGGGAGGACGTGCAGAGGCCAAGCCCACAGAATGTGCAGATTCGGACGGGTGATTTCGTGAAGGGAGACAAACCAGAAAAATGTGATCAGGAGTCCGATTATGGTCACGACTCCCAATAGGAGGGTGTCAAAAACCCGTCTGCGAGGATGAGGAATATCGCGCACAAAGAGGAAGAGTGCCACCAGGAGGATAAGCCATCCTATGATAGTCGGGTAAGACATGGTGCGCCGCGGTTCAGGAGTAACCGGATTCCCAAAGAGTGTATCGGTTTGCACAACCAGTGATGTCCCAGTACGTGTTTGCGCATTTTCTAGCAAGACTTGCAGATCGATTGGCAGGAAACTCAGTTGTCGTTGGGTCGCATCCCGGTCTACAGGAATGCCCATCGCAAGATTAATCGCTAGATCCAACCCAGCATGATCTCGCAGGTATGGTCGAATCAGATCGCGGAATGTGACTTCTGCAGAGGTTGAGTCCGCTATTTTGGTCTGAAGTGCAGATTCCAGAGCATCAAGGATTCGCGTTGCACAATTGTCGTAGAGAAAATCGTAACGGTAGACACGGTTCTCTGGACGTGCATTAGTGGATAAGTATTCGTAAAGGGCGCGAGTCTCTTCCGCGGTCATATTTAGCCGCTGCTCGACAACGCCGCGTCCCAGCGAAAGCCAGGAATGCTCAAGCATGGCGGGAGAGTAATGCAAAGATAGTCGATAATCCAGCTTTCCATGGGCAAAGCGAAGAATGAAGGATAAAGGATTCCTGAAATCAAACGTCCCATAGTTGTAGGCGGTATCAATGTTTGTAATCGGATCCTCAATTCGAAGTGCACTATGCCCCCACAGAGTGTAGATAACATCTCCAGGGTAGATGGTTAAGATAGATACGCGTGCTGAATCCGAAATCTGCGCATTTGCATTGAATCTGACTCCAGCAGAAATCAGAACTGAGAGGATGAACAGTATGAGTCTTGAGTGAGTTAACCGCATACCCTTTACAGGTCTATGCACTTAGGCAGAAAGAAGCGCGCGCATATTGTGATTGATGCGCCTGGAGCCCAGCGCCGCGTACGCGTCACG
>JAPPBZ010000191.1 GCA_026702635.1 Bacteroidota bacterium | reverse complement strand
GTGTATTCAATCCTCTGTACGTCCCTCGAACCAGTCCAAAACCATATGGAAGGGTCGTACTATCACTGAGTTGCCCCTGTAAATTCATCATAGAATGCACAGCAGGCGTTCCTAGGCTCTGGTCCTCAAAGTTTTGCACCCAATTGAGCAGGTCCTCAGTGGTTGTATGCAGGGAGCTGGACCCGGTCGCCATAAGACCATTACCGATGCGCTGAAATTCCCCGGACTGTAGACTGTAGCTTGTTACGCGTCCTGACACAACTTCTTCGTGATCATCCTGAAAAAACGTACGGGTCATTCCAAGTGGCTCGAATATCCGGTCTTTCATGAAAGTCCGGAAGGATTGTCCGCTGATACGCTCAATCACAAGGGCAAGAAGGGTATAGCCCGTATTCGAGTAGCTGTATCGAGTCCCTGGAACGAAATTCAATGTTTGTTGATGCTTCACAAAAAAGAGAATCTCCTCCATGGAGATCACGTCCTCCAATTCACGTCCAGAAAGTCCGAGCATTCCCGGCCAGTCCCTGAGTCCACTGGTATGGTAGAGCAGGTTTTCGATTGTAATTGTATGTCCGAAATCCGGTAACTCCGGCAGGTATGTTCGTAGATCTTCATCCAGTGTAATCTTTCCTTCGTCAACCAGCATTGCGATTGCAAATGCACAGAATTGCTTGGACACTGAGGCAATGTCGAAGACACTGGTGGATGAAATTGGGATCGCGTGTTCCAGGTTGGCCATCCCATATCCTTCGTGATGGATGACTTCCCCCCGGTACAGTACGGCTACCGCTGCTCCAGGGCTTTTATCTGTGTCCCAGGGGCGGAAGAGCTTGTCCACCTGTGCATAGACCGGAGTATTCACTACTACGATCAGCCATATGAGGAGTCGGTAGGTCATTGGTCCATTTTCTCAAACCAGACATCCTGAGAGCGTCCAGAACTGATATGAACCCCGGTTAAACGATCATTTTCCCGTTTGAATTCGAAAGAACTCAGGTACCATGTGTCACTGGAAAAGGAGTCCCTTCCTGTCCGAGACAGCGTGGCTAGCTCGCCTCGCTGGGAGCGTGCACGCAGTGTATCAGACTCAAGGGAAATGTAGATCGTGCTACCGAGTTCACGGCTATGATATGCACCCTCGTACGCGTTCAGGCTTTTTTCCTCAATGAAGAAAGTGGCAATCTTAAGCGCCATATTTGATGGGTTGAATTCCTCCAGGTTGCCAAGCACAACAATGCCAAGGTCATGATTGGGGAACCGTCCTGCCCAGGCACGGAATCCCCGGTGAGAGCCACTATGGCCAATAGATTGTGTCCCTCTAAATCGTCCGTAGCTGAGACCAAATGCATACGTAAGTGTATCTCCATCGGAGAGGATCCCGCGAGAATGTGCCAGATCTCGCGTCTGGGTTCCACCGACATCGCCTCGCTTCAATGCGGTGAGCCACCGACCCAGGTCCAGTGCCGTCGTATAGAGTCCACTGGCTCCAACACTGGAGTAATTCACACGTTGAGCTTTATATCCACCGAGTGCAGTGATATAGCCGGAGGCAACATTTTCGATCACCTGCCCCCGTTTTGAGCGGAACTGTGAATTCGTCATTCCAAGTGGCAGGAAAAAGTTGTCATGCATCCATTCGCTGAATGATTGTCCGCTCACGCGTTCAATAATTTCTGCCATCAGTGTATAGCCGGAGTTGCTATACATATATTGTTCTCCGGGATCAAAATTCAGATCATTTTGGCGATAAATAAGGCGCAAAATGTCGTCCTTGGTGATCACATCATCCATCCGGTACCCAGCCAGCGCCAGAAGGCTGAATTCGTCACGCAGTCCACTGGTGTGATGAACTAAATGCCGCACGGTAATTGGAGAGGTGAAGGATGCCAGTTCTGGTACATAGTCTGTGACCGGGTCATCAAGTGAAATTTTGGCTTGGGTCGCGAGGAGCGCAATTCCGTAGGCGGTGAATTGCTTTGATACACTTGCAACCATGAAGACAGTATGGGGAGTGACCAGGATATTGTGTTCCAGGTCGGCTACACCGTATCCCTTGGCAAAGTGGATGCTGTCACCGCGCACGATTACAACCGCTGCACCAGGAGTATCCGGTTGATCCACGGCAGAGAAAAGGGAATCGACATGGGCCTCCAGCGACTGACCAAATGCGGGCCAGGCGAAAGCAAACAGACATGAAATGAGAATCTTGCGTAGCATGGGGTATGCAAAGGCACAATTTAATCAGTATCAAGGAAGCTTCAAAAT
>JAPPBZ010000270.1 GCA_026702635.1 Bacteroidota bacterium | reverse complement strand
GCCCCATTCTCTCTCGTGGTCACACCTGGTAATACCGAGGTGACCAAAGGAGATTCACTAGTAATGATTGCCCATGCATCGGGGGCTACGGCACCGAATATGGTGACCTTCGAACTAGGTGTAATTGGAGAAACTCGCGTACGATCCCAGGATGTCACGGTCGATTCACTTGGTCGTTTTCTCTATCAGGAAAACAATCTGCGTCTGCCATTTCGGTACCGGGCAGTGTCCGGTTCGGTGACATCTGACTGGTATGATGTTGCCGTCATTGACCGACCAGTTCTCCGAAATCTGCAAATCACCTTACATCCCCCATCTTACTCAGGGCTTCCAACTGAAGAATTGCCCCCCGGGACAGGGAATATTACCGCATTACAGGGCACTGAAGCACATATTCGGATTCGATCCAGTATTCCTGGCACACGAGCCTGGCTTTCTCTTGATTCGGATAGCGATGATATCACTCTTGACGACTTGGCTGGGACGATTACGATTCACGATGAAACCAGCTACCGCATACTGCTCGAATCTTCCAGTGGTGTCCGTAATCTTGACCCGATCAGCTATTCGGTTACCCCACTGTATGACCGCCATCCTTCCATTGAACTTATCTCTCCGGCTCCCCAGACAGATATGGATTTTGAGCTTCTGGTACCATTAACCATTCGTGTCCAGGACGATTTTGGTTTCTCACGCTTTACCCTTTCCTGGCGCCATTCGGAGAGTCGTTTTGGAGATACAATGGACTCTTTCCAAGAAATGGAACTCCCACTTCCAACTGCTCCCGAAATTCAATACCTCTGGGATTTGGATTTGACAACTGGCCTTGACATTGTCCCCGGAGACGTAATCAGTTACTTCGTGACGACCTGGGATAATGACGGATACAATGGTCCCAAAAAGAGCTCAAGTGTAACCCAGGAGCTACGTCTCCCATCTATTACTGAACGATATGAAGCGCTTGAGGCTGCGCAGGATGAAACGGAGTCTGGCCTTGAGTCGCTTTTGGAAGAGACAGAACTGATACGGGAAGAATTTGATGAACTCAGGGATGAATTGCGAAGAAAACAGGATGCCAGTTGGGATGACCGCCAAAACCTTGAAGAGTTACGCCGAGCACAGGAAGATCTCCAAAATCGGGTAGATGAGCTTACCAGCAATATGGCCGATGCTGCACAGCAAATGGAAGATCACGACTTGGTAAGTGATGAATTGCTGGATCTATTCGAAGAACTCCAGAATGTAACGGAGGAGATCAACTCTCCTGAGCTAATGGAAGCGTTGCAAGAGCTGCAGGAGGCCCTCTCTGAACTCGACCCTGCCATGATGCAGGAATCACTGGAAAAGTTTGAGTTCAACGAAGAGATGTTCAGAGAGCGCATCGAGCGAGCTCTGGAATTATTCAAAAATTTTCAAGTGCAGCAACAACTTGAAGAAGCAGCCCGGCGCGCGGAAGACCTGCAACAGGTACAAGAAAACCTTGCTGAGCAAACCAGTAACGAGGATGCTCAGGAGGATTCAGAAGATCTTGCAGACGAGCAGTTGTTGGCGTCGGACGAAATGACGGCCCTTGAAGACAAGATGGAAGAAATCTCTGATCGGATGCAAGAGCTTCAGCGAGCCCCCACAAGCCAAATGGAGCAGCTCAACGAGCAAACGCAAGCTCAGGAACTCCCGGAGAACATGCGGCAAAATGCTCAGCAGATGCAATCTGGGCGGATGCAACAGGCTAATCAGGGGCAGCAGCAGATGAGTCAAAGCATGCAGCAGTTGCAGTCGGACCTGCAGAACATCCAGAGTGGGATGCAAGGGCAACAAATGCAGGTCAACCTCGCGGCACTCAAACTAATTTTGAGCAATGTTCTCCGATTGTCCCAAGATCAGGAAGAGCTACGTCGAAAGATTGCAAATGCCACTCAAGGAAGCCCCCTACTGCGCGATTTTGCACAGGAGCAATCAATTCTGGGAACAGGTGGTGCAGTCGTTGCTGACTCTATTCAGTCATTGGGCCGCAACTTGCCACAGTTGTCACGGAATGTGCAACAGTTTGCCGGGAATGCAATTTTTCATATGTCCGCCACTACAGAGGCACTAACTGATCGCAATAGCAACGCCGCCGAGTCCTATGCTGCACAGGCAATGACCAGCCTGAATGACCTCGCCCTTCTTCTGAGTGACCTCCTTGATCAACTCATGAATTCATCATCAAGCAGCGGTGGTGGGATGTCTATGGAGCAAATGATCCAACAGCTCCAACAAATGGCTGC
>JAPPBZ010000062.1 GCA_026702635.1 Bacteroidota bacterium | reverse complement strand
TGGGGGATCTCGTGATGTTTCTCGGGATCGCCTGGCTGCAACGGCTGATCGTCGTCCATGTCGGCGATCCGATCTATGTGATTGATGACACCTGCACGGATTTTACAGAATGCTTGGTTGCTTGTGAATTTGATGCAATCCAGCCGATTCCTGAAGATGCTGCCGATGAGATTACTGTATTCTCATAATGGTTGAAAACGAAGTCCAGTATATTCCGGTAGAGCAGTTCCGCCAGATGGTGCCTCCGATCCTTGGATTAGAGGTTCGGCGCCTCAACCGGTGGATCGCTACGCAGGACCCGGATTCCGATCTGCGCAATCAAGTTGTGAAAGTTCGTTATGAACTTAGTCGGTTCATTACCTGTATGGAGGAGTCAAATGATCTTTCATCCTGTGAGCCATTCCTTGATGCCGCTTTGTTGAATGCGGCGATGCTGAGTGATCGTTCGGAAATGGATTACGTCATTGATCGACTTCGGTATGTGCGCGATCGCATTCCTTACACCTATTGATTTGCAGCACCCCCGCTGAGCTCATGTACAAGAAGATTTTTGTTCCAGTAGACAATTCCGAGCACTCAATCAGTGCGGTTGACATGGCAATCGAGCTTGCCGGGCAGTTTAAATCAACCATCACTGCGAGTCATGCCTATGCTGCACGGATGCATGATTACCGGTTCAAGCAAATGGAGTATACGCTTCCTGAGGAATACCTGATCGAGGATGCGATGGAAAAGCAGCGCAAAATCCACGATACCTTGATCACCATGGGGCTTGAGCTTATTAGTGATTCTTACTTGGTCGTTGCAGAAGAGCGATGCAAGGAGGCGGACATTCCATTTGAACCTAAGATGTATGATGGTAAGAATTGGAAAGTAATTGCCAAGGATATTGAGGAGAGTGATTATGATCTAGTGATCATGGGAGCTTTGGGGCTGGGTGCCGTAAAGGATAGTGTCCTGGGGAGTGTTTGCGAGCGTGTCACACGCCGGGTTCGGACAGATACGCTGGTGATCAAAAAGGTTGATCCTGAGGATGTGACCGTAGACGGAAAGTCAGAGGGCAATATTGTGGTAGGGATTGATGGCAGCCCGGAATCCTTTGCAGGGCTACGTACAGCACTGGAGCTTGGTCGTAAGACGGGGCGGCAGGTAGAGGCAGTATCGGTCTATGATCCGTATCTGCATTATGCAATGTTCAATAGCATTGTCAATGTATTGACCGAAAAGGCATCCAAGGTTTTCAAGTTCAAAGAGCAGGAGCAACTGCATGAAGAGGTGATTGATACGGGGCTGGCAAAGATCTACCAGTCTCATCTGGATATTGCAAGGCGGATCGCAGCCGATTCGGGAGTGGATCTGAAGATCACGCTTCTGGATGGAAAGGCGTTTGAGAAGATGCTCCAGTATGTTCGGCGTGAAAATCCATGGCTCTTGGTATTGGGGCGTATTGGCGTACACAGCGACGAAGACATGGATATTGGAAGCAATACGGAAAACCTTCTGCGCCAGGCTCCCTGTAATATTTTACTATCCAGTCAACGATACATCCCTCCTGTGGATGTGAGTGCGGAGGAGTCCATGTTATGGACCGAGCCGGCGACCAGACTCCTGAACACGGCACCTGATTTTGCGCGTGGCATTGCGCGTACTACCATTCATCGGTGGGCGATGGAGCGGGGCCATTCTGTGATCACGCGCAAAATTGTTGAGCAGGCAATGGGAAATATTCTGCCCCGCTCGTCCATGATTAAGATGGGAATCATTGCAGAAGACACCGCCACCAAAGAAATTGTTGCGAAGGACTCCGTCACATGGATTTGCAGTCAGTGTGGGTACGCTGCACGAGACTTCGAACCGGTGCGGTGCGACCTGTCTGGTCAGCAGTCCGTACAGCAACAGGCCCACCACCACCGTCGGCAGGGCCATCAGCGTATTCAGCACCTGCTGCAACAGGCGCTTGCCGGGAAACTCCCGCAACGCTACCAGGATTCCCAGGGGGATGCCGAACAGCGACGCCAGCCCCACCGCAACAACGGAAATGTGCAAAGAGGTCCAGACGACTGCATAGACTTCCCGGTCAAAACTGAAGATGAGCGCCAGCGCGGAGCCGAACGCCGCGGAAAAATAATCCATCGGAGTTAATCCCGCTTCTAGGCGGCCGCCGTGAGCCCCAGGATTGCCAGCAGTAACCCGATCAGGGCCAGGATGAAAGCAAAAGTGGTCCGCTGCTGTTGCCGCTGCAGGGAATCAGCCAGCGCCTCGTTCTGAC
>JAPPBZ010000318.1 GCA_026702635.1 Bacteroidota bacterium | reverse complement strand
CCTTCAAGTACCGGCTCAATGATTCGTGAGCAGGCGGTCTCAATCAGGCTTTGCGTCATGACTGGAGCCGGAGCATATGCGCCCATTCCCCCAGTATTTGGTCCTTGGTCATCGTCAAATACACGCTTATGATCCTGTGCAGAATCCAGAAGGAGGTAGTCATCTCCATCTGTGAGAATAAACAAACTCGCTTCCTCGCCTTCCATCCACTCCTCAATCACGATTTCTTTGCCGGCATCTCCGAGGCTCCCCTGAATCATTAAATCATGCAGTGCCCGTTCTGAATCTGCAGTGTCCTCGCACATGATGGCACCCTTACCTGCAGCGAGCCCGGAAGCTTTGATCACACACCTCCCCAGCGTTTGAGCATAACTTTTTGCATCGTTAATCTGACCTGACTGAAAATGTCGCCATTGCGCTGTTGGAACAAGATGCCGTTGCATGAACGATTTGGCAAATGCCTTGCTACTTTCAATCTCAGCCGCGGCAGCCGATGGGCCAAAGCATGGTATTCCCACATTATCCAAGGCATCTGCAAGCCCTTCAGCAAGGGGCACTTCCGGCCCTATAATTACCAAATCGATTTTTCCGTCCCTAGCAAACGATACCAACGCTGTGAGGTCCGTTGCCTGAACAGGGATATTCTTCCCGAACTGCTCCGTCCCGGGGTTCCCCGGTGCAATAAATAGAACATCTGCACCGCGCACAGCCCATGCTAGCGCGTGCTCACGCCCACCACTTCCAACAATGAGAATTCGCATGGTAAAGCTATGGTTTAATCAGACTGCTCCTTCAACTCGGCCAGAAGCAACAATGCCTGCATTGGTGTGATTTTATCTGGATCAATTTCCTTAAGCCGATCTCGCAGTGGATCTGGTTCCAGTTCATCAAAGAGGGGCATCTGAGTGGATTCAATCTCAGGAGAGATCTCTCGGCTCACCGTTTCCTGCGACTCCAGCTCCTGCAGAATTATTTTTGCTCGCTGTAACAGTTTCGAGGGCAAGCCCGCCATGTGGGCTACCTCAATTCCATATGAGTGATCTGCCGCACCGCGAACCAGTTTACGAAGAAAAACAATCTTGCCTTTATGCTCCTGTACGTGAATGCGATGATTCTCTACTCGCTCAAGCTGCTCTTCCAATGCATTCAGTTCATGGTAATGTGTCGCGAAGAGGGTTCGTGCCGCAATCGAATCATTCTGATGTAGGTACTCTACCAGAGCCCATGCAATTGAGAGCCCATCGAACGTGCTGGTACCCCGACCTACTTCATCCAAAAGGATGAGAGAGCTTTGGGTGGCGTTATTGAGAATGTTGGCAGTCTCATTCATTTCTACCAGGAAAGTGCTCTCACCTGCAGCCAGATTATCCGATGCACCAACCCGGGTAAAGATGCGATCAACCACACCAATTTGTGCTTTTTTCGCTGGCACAAAACTTCCTGTCTGTGCCATCAAAACAATCAAACCCACTTGGCGCAGGACAACACTCTTACCCGCCATATTGGGGCCTGTGATAATCAGTATCTGATTCTTGTCTGGATCGATGTTCACCGAGTTGGGGACGAATGTTTCGGCGATAGATTGCTCCACAATAGGATGTCTCCCGTCAAGAATTCGAAGGCATCGGGAGTTATTCAACTCCGGCCGCACATATCTTTCACGCACCGCCACCTCCGCAAATGCCACCAGACAATCCAATACAGCAATCGCTGTCCCCAAGTCCTGAAGTTCCTGAGACTTTATGGATAAATTAGCTCGCAAGGAGTGTAGCAGTTCATTTTCAAGCACTGCGATCTTTTCTTTTGCACCAAGAACACGTTCTTCGTACTCCTTCAACTCACTCGTGATATACCGCTCTGCATTGACCAGCGTTTGCTTACGAACATAGTCCCCAGGGACCTTATCTCGATGAGTATTTGTAATCTCAAGATAGTATCCGAATACTTTGTTATAACCTACTTTGAGGGATGGGATGCCGGTTCGTTCGATTTCACGCTTTTGTAATGTCTCAATGAACTTTTTCCCTGAACTGGAAATTTCTTGAAGTTCATCCAGATCTCGGCTATAACCTGAGCGAAAGATCTGCCCCGAGGATTCATCCAGAGCCTGATGGATCATTGACTCGACCTCGCTGCATGGGTTCAGGGCCTGGGCTAATTTTCCCAAAACCGGACATTCCGATGCATTCAGTTGCAAAATTATATCTGGCACCTGGTGCAGGGCAAGCCCCAGACTTAGAAGCTCCCGTGGAATGGCACGCTGTGTACAGATTCTAGCAACTACCCGC
>JAPPBZ010000316.1 GCA_026702635.1 Bacteroidota bacterium | reverse complement strand
GTGGACGCATCAGGATACCTGAACCGCAGAGCCAGATCTTCGCTCAGAACCCGGTAGAAATCAGCCAGTTGGCTGGTTCGCCGGTTCACTGTGATCTCCGCCTGACTCACTGCCTCGTGATCGCCCTGAACATGCTGTGCGGCGGCATAGTGCGCCCACGCCTCCAGATGTCCCGGATCCCGATTCAAAGCCGCGCGAGCTACAGATTCCGCCTCCGTGTAGTTGCCATCCAGCAGATGCAACCTGGCCATCAGTGCCAACGCCGGCGCATACTGCTCTGCGATCTGAAGTGCCTGTTTCGCCAGCTCTTCTTTTCTGGCATAGGATCCCGTGACGGAAGCCAGCTTTACGTACGTTTCCGGGCGATTTGGGTTAATGGAGAGAGCTTTGTTGTACCGCTCATTTGCAAACGCTCCATCATGAGTTCTCTGATATAGATCTCCGTGCCATAACAAAATCTGAACATTATCCGGTTCCAGCCTCAGCGCGGTTGAGAACGCCTCGTTTGCCTCGTGATACGCGCCGAGTTGCTTTGCTGCCTGGGCCCCGATCGCAAGGCCTCTGGCCGTAGTGAATCCACCTTGTCTTAAGCGACTGTTAATGATGGAGTACAGGCGGTTTGCCTGACGGGAATTTCCGCGAAGGCGGTGCAGATCGGCCAGTTCTATCCCTGCACGCCAATAGTCATTTCTGGCTTGAATGGCCGTGATGTACGCGTCCTCCGCCCCATCCCAGTTCCCCATCGCCATGTGCAGACGGCCGATTGCATAGTTCACATACTCCGTCTGAGAGGAATTGCGCAGTAGCTGCTGCGCTCTGCGAAGCCCCGCCTCATGATTGCCGGTCTGCAGATAGGTTTCAAAGTATCCTTCAATGTTCACGCCATACAGGCTGTCCGCGAAGACTTCTCGCGCCTCGCTGTATTGCCCTACATTTATTAGATCCTCTCCATTCTGCGCCTGGGACACCATGGAGGTGCCCCCCAGAAGAATTATAAGGAGAGTGAAAGTCCGCATTAGGGCTGGTTGGGTGTGCTGTGCGATTCTTCAATGCTTTCCAGACGTGCCTGGATGTCGGTGCGAGACAGCCAGTTCCCCCGAACCATCACCCCGGATAGCTCCTTCAAATGAGCCAGATCATCCAAGGGATTCCCATCTACTAGTAGCAGGTCGGCCCGGGCCCCCTCGCTGATTGTGCCAAAGTTGTCCTTGTGTGCATAGTACTCACCCACAGCGCGTGTCCCTGAATCAAGAATCGCATAGTTTGACATGCCGGCATCCACCATACGCTCAAGCTCACGATGCAGGGAGAACCCCGGGACGCTGAAGAGCTGGGGAGAATCCGTCCCCATGAGAATTCGGACTTCCGACTCATTGAGTGCACGCAATACCCGCATCCGGGTACGAATCAACTCGAGGGCGGCAGCTCTGTCATACCCCGGATTACGCTGCCGCTCTTCAACCGCCCGAAACCAGTAATCAACCACCGTGCGCGGCATATACTTGAGTTCGTCGTATGCACGGAGATCCTCCAGATCAATCGTCCCGTACAGAACTTCCCAAAACGCCATGGTAGGCACGATCCAGGCACCTTTTTCCTTGGTGAGTGCAATGGCTTCCTCAAGCATCTCGTCTTCTGGACGATTCTGTGAACGAAGATATTCAACATATCCATCGACATGATCAAACGTCTCCTGGTCCATATTTAATGCGTGGATCAGGCCTACATCCGCAGGCACATGCCCGCCAAAACGAATCCCCTCTTCCGCTGCTGTGCGCGCCATCGCATCAAATTCATCTTTCGTCAGGCCTGGATGCACCTTCAACAGATCCCATCCTTCCGCCGCCTGTGACCGAGCCATTGCAACGGCCTGCTCCGGTGAGTTCACCGAACTGCCATTAAAGCTAGGCCCCGCAAGATACAGGTTTGGCGCAATCAGTTCACTGTTGTTGGCACGCTGCCGAAGCTCCAATTGTCCCTCCGCCCCAAGCATTCCCCGGACCGTGGTGATACCATTGGCCACGTACAGGAACAGCACATCTTCGGTGTATTGTTCCGGCTCATCTGGTCGTGGTATATGGCCATGCATTTCTGCGAGCCCAGGCATCAGGAACTTCCCCGTCCCATCAATAACATTGGCACCACTGGGAACCTCAACCTCCGCTCCAATCGATCGAATCCGATCCCCTTCAACCACCACCGTATGCGCAGCTAAGACCTGATCGCGATCCATGGGAAGGACCATCACGTTGGTAAATGCGGTAATATCCTGTGCTTGAGCCAAGCTGCAGATAAAA